>JBIPMO010000263.1:0-4529 GCA_044369085.1 Phycisphaerales bacterium | reverse complement strand
GCCCGGGACAGGTGCGACGCCGAGGCTGTAGGTGAAGTTGAAGGTGTAGAGGCCCAGGTACTGATCGTTCTCGTAGACAGCGCCGGTGTCGCGGCCGCCGTAGGCCTGGCCCGAGATGACGATGGTGGTAGCCGAAACGGTCATGAACACCGACGAAGTCGGGGCTTCGAAGTCGAAGGTGAAGGTGTCGTGCCCGGAGGTCGCGTTGTAACGCTCATCGAGCCGCAGGCCGTAGTAGGGGGGCCGAGCGGAGCCGTCCGGATGATTGCCCAGGCGGTAAAGCCCCGGCTCGATCAGGGTCGCCGAAGCGACGCCGGACAACGCGAGCACACCGATGACGGCAGACAGTTGCTTGAACATATCTTCCCTCTCTCTCAGCATTGACCGGCCTGCGAGCCGCCATCGGGGCGGATCCGGCCGGGACGTGTTCCCGGAATCAGCGTGATCGAGGATCATCCCGCGTCAGGCCCAAACTGACCTGTTAAGGGGTGGCTGTGTCATTCTTTACGACGACGAAACTGTCCCCATTCTGCGCTGGCAGTCGTCGCTGAATGACGCAAAAGCGCCAAAATCAAGGACTTACGGTGCTCGACTGGCGAAAGGAAGCGGTCGCTGATGGCTGCCCAACGGTGGATGCCATGGATAGACTGATCTGCATGAAGAACCACCCCCTCACCGTTGCCGTTGCTCTCATCCTGACCCTCACCGGCGTGGTGTGCGCCTGGGTGCCGACGCAGGCCATCAAGGCCGAGCGTCGCGGGCTCACTTCCTTCGCCCTGACGGGGACCAACACGATCGGCAAGCTCGATGTCTCCATCGAGGACAAGCACCTGTTCCAGGGCTTCTCGGCCGAGGGGAAGAACGGTGACAACAAGGTCGAGTTCACGATCAAGTCCGCCGGGATCGCTTCGGGCTGGAACATCGAGGGGAAGAACGGCGACATCAAGATCGAGCTCAAGGCCAAGCAGAAGGGGCTGCTGAGCAAGGAATGGCAGGTCACCGGCAAGGTCGGTGACAAAGACATCGACGAGACGATCACTGGCAACTGGGATGTCGATCCCGCGGTGGAAGCGTCTCTGGTCGCCTTCGACCGCTGATCGACACTGCCAGCGCGCCGAGCCACGCGGCCATCCCGGCATCGCCCGCGAGCGCGGCACAATCCTCACGCGATCTGCACCCGGTCGATGCGCAGCGGCCATGGGTCGGGTCTATGTTGCTCGGGTACGCGAGCCAACGCACTTGGCCGCACTCATGAAGCAACATCCATCTGGAGGATCGTTATGACCGCGCGCACCCAGCGTCTCGTGATCGCCGCCGCCTCGCTCGCCGCTCTTTCCGGAGCCGCGTTCGCGGGCACCATCGATGTCCCGGCGATCAGCTACATCGGCCAGCACATCATCCCGACCGGCGCTCAGTACGGCGGGACCACCGTCGGCGGCCTCTCGGGCATCGACTTTGACCCCCGCGACGGGTCGTTCTGGGCCATCTCCGACGACCGCTCGAGCCTGAACTCCGCCCGGTTCTACAACCTCGATTTCAACTTCGACAACACCTCGGTCTCGGGCGTGACCTTCAACTCCGTCACGAATCTGCAGCGCCCCGACGGCACCAACTTCCCGATCAACCAGGTCGACCCCGAGGCCATCCGCTTCGATGCCTCCACCGGCAAGTTCCTGTGGTCCAGCGAGGGCGATCGCCTTCCCCCCGGAAACCTCCAGAACCCCTTCGTCCGCGAGATGAACCAGGACGGCAGCTACACCCGCGAGTTCTCGACCCCCTCGCGGTACAACCCGACCGCGGGCAACTTCGGCATCGTCCGCAACCTCGCCTTCGAGTCGCTGACGATCTCGACCGATGGCAACACCGTGTACACCGCCACCGAGAACGCTCTGCTGCAGGACGGCCCGCAGGCGGGCGTCGGCATCGGCAGCCCGTCGCGCGTGCTGAGCTTCAACAAGGCCACCGGCGCGGCCGGCGCTGAGTTCGTCTACCTGACCGATCCCGTCGCCGTCGATCCGATCCCCGCGGGCAGCTTCGCCACCAACGGCCTGGTCGAACTGCTCGCGATCAGCCCGACCGAGTTCCTGGCCGTTGAGCGATCCTTCTCGACGGGCGTGGGCAATGTCATCAAGATCTACAAGGCCTCGATCGCCGGCGCGACCGATGTCTCGGGTTCGGACACCCTCCCCGGCAGCTACACCGCCATGACCAAGGAGCTGCTGTTCAACCTCGACTCGCTGGGCATCCTGCTCGACAACATCGAGGGGATCTCGCTCGGCCCGGTGCTGCCCAACGGCAACCGTTCGCTGGTGCTGGTCTCGGACAACAACTTCTCTTCGACCCAGTTCACGCAGTTCCTGGCCTTTGAGATCGTGCCGACCCCCGGCACCATTGTGCTCGCGGGCATCGGCGCTCTGGCCGCCGCACGCCGCCGCCGCGCCTGATCCCAAGCGAAGAGCGGACAGCCTGAAACCGAACGAGCCGGCGGACCCGTGTCCGTCGGCTCGCTTTTTGAAGCGGTGTAAGTCGGCTTGACGCGGTCGGAAGCTGCGGGCCTCGGGCCGGGGGGGCTACTCGCGCTTGTCGCGGGTGATCTGGGCGTAGGCGCTGTGGTTGTGGATGCTCTCGTAGTTCTCGCTGTTGATCGAGTACCACGTCACGCGCTCATCGGCCTCAAGCTTCAGAGCAAGGTCGCGGACGATGTCCTCGACGAACTTGGGGTTGTCGTAGGCGGCCTCGGTGACGAACTTCTCATCCGGACGCTTGAGGACCGGGTAGACCTGGCAGGAGGCGGAGCCTTCGAGCAGCTCGACCACATCCTCGATCCACACAGCGCTCTTGAACCTGACCGAGGCCTCGATCTCGCAGCGCTGGTTGTGGGCCCCATAGGCGCTGATCTCCTTGGAGCACGGGCACAGGCTGGTGGCCGGGGCCTTGACGGTCATGACAAAGTCATCGTGCCCGTTGGCCTCGCAGGAGAACACGACCTTGTAATCCATCAGCCCCGCCGCGCCCGTGACCGGCGCCTTCTTCTCGATGAAGTAGGTGAAGGCGATCTCGAGATGAGCAGTCTCGGCGTTCAGCCGCTCGCGGATGGCCCGGCAGACGACGGGGATCGCATCGGGGGTCAGCGGGTGCGCGTACTGGTTCAGCACCTCAAGAAACCGGCTCATGTGCGTCCCCTTCACGTGATGGGGGAGAGAGACGTACATGTTGATGGTCGCGACCGTGGTCTGCGACCCACCATCGCGCGTGGCCAGGGTGACGGGGTACGTCACACGCTTGACACCCACCTTATCGATGGCGACATGGCGGCTGTCGTTCTTCGATTGAACATCGGGGATGATCGTCGGGCGTGACTGCGGGTTCGGCGTCATGATCATGGCTTTGGGGTGGCCCTGTTCGCACGTGGCGAGACGCGGTACGGGCGGCTCGGCTGTGCTTCATCGGCTTCGGTGCCAGCTCGTGTGCGGATGCCGCTCGCGAGCGATTTGTAAGGGGATTTGCCTGCGCGGGCTCGGTTCAGTGTAGGTTAGTCGCGGCGGCCGGGCGTTTGTTCCCCTTGCGTCGCATGGGGTGCCGAACGGAGGGCGATCCTCAGTCCTTCTTGATCATCGAGGTGGCCCAGGAAAGCCCGACGGGAACACCCAGCATCAGCCCGGCGGCCCACTGCAGCGGCGTGATGCGAGCCAGCGGCGTCAGCGATCCCTTGTACATCGCGTGGATCACATCCGCGTGCGCAAAGCCCGCCGAAGCCGGGCCAACGATGGCGAGCCCGCACAGGGCCGCGAGCATCCAGTGGATCCGTGTGTTCTGGTGAACCAGGAGCGCGACCATCGCGCCCGCAACGCCCGCGGCGGCGGCGGCAAAGATCGCCTGCGCTGGCAGCGAGGATCGAGCAACGATGATCGCCGCGATGGCCCCCGCCACGGCACAGGCCGCGACCGCGCCGATCATCCGCGGCGCTTCCTTCGATCTTTCGTTGAAGCGCGCTGCGGGCTCATCGGGTGCCTCCTCCGATCCGCCAGCCGCACGCACGATCAGAAAGCCCAACGCAAACGTCGCCGCCCCGATGATCATCCCCTCGATCGCGAGCGTGCGGAAAACCGAAGCCTCCTGCGCCTGGCGAGCGATGCCATCAACGGTTCCAGTCTTGGCCGCGGTCCACACGAGCACGAGCCCGGCGGCAAAGAGCCCGGTCCGCACACCAAAGAGACGCGACGCGATGATGCCCGCCACCCCAGCGAGCGCGAACCCGATCGCCACCCCCATCGCGCCCACAACACCTGTGCCCGAGGCGAGCAAAGACACGGCATGGCTCCCATCCACCCCGCGGAGCCACGAGGCCGCCGCCCCAGCGATCGGCCCGAGGATGAACATCGTGATCGCCAGCAGGATCCAGCGGAAAGTGTTCCGTGCCATGCCAAGGTTCATATCCGCCCGTGATCGCCAAGGCAACCACCCACTCCCCTGAACGAGCCCAAAACGCCAGTGACGGGTTGCCTTTCTTCAAGCCTCTCAAGGCAACC
>JBIPMO010000048.1:0-14151 GCA_044369085.1 Phycisphaerales bacterium | reverse complement strand
GAGGAAGGCCTCGACCGCGGCCTCGTTGGCGGCGTTGAACACCGCCCCGCTCGTCCCGCCTTCTTCGATCACGCGCCAGCCCAGAGCGAGAGCCGGGAAGCGTTCGAGGTCGGGCGGGCTGAAGTCAAGTCGCGAGAGCGTGGCGAAATCGATCAGCGCGGCACGCCCGGGAAGATGATGCGGGAATGTCAGGGCGTACTGGATCGGCGTGCGCATGTCGGGCGAGCCGAGCTGAGCGATGACCGACCCATCGGCGAACTCAACGAACGAGTGAACGATGGACTGCGGATGGATGATCGCGCCGATCCGGCTCGCGGGCAGCCCGAACAGCCAGTGCGCCTCGATGATCTCGAGCGCCTTGTTGGTGAGGGATGCGGAATCGATGGTGACCTTGGCGCCCATGCTCCACGTGGGGTGCTTGAGGGCATCCTCGGGGGTGGCGTTGTAGGTGGCATCCTTGGTGCGCGACCGCAGCGCCCCGCCCGAGGCCGTGAGGACGATGCGTGAGACCTGGCTGTCGAGGGTGCAGGGCGGGCGGATCGGCGTTGCCCCGGCGGCGGCGTGCCCCGCCAGACATTGCCAGATGGCACTGTGCTCGGAATCGACGGGCAGGATCGCTGCGCCGGTCCGATTTGCGGCGGCCGTGACGAGCGATCCCGCGGCGACGAGCGCTTCCTTGTTGGCGAGCGCCACATCGCGGCCCAGCTCCACGGCGGCGAGGGTGGCACCAAGCCCGGCGCTGCCGACGATGGCGGCGAGCACGATGTCGGCATCGATCTCGCGGACGAGCCGCTCGGCGGCATCGGGCCCGGTGCGCAGGTTCACACCGCGCTGCTTCGCGGTGGCGGCGAGGTCGATGGATTCGGCGAGCGCGACATCGCGGATGTTCATCGCCGCCGCCTGGGCGAGCAGGGCATCATGGTCACGGCCCGCGGCCAGCGCGACGACCTCGTAGCGCGTGGCGCTGCGGTCCTGGGCGGCGAGGTTGTTCAGCCCGGCGATGGCATCGATGGTCTGGCGGCCGATCGAACCGGTGGAACCAAGGAGAATGACGCGGCGTGTGGGCATGCGGGGGTAGCGTAGCCGAGCGGGGCTACGCCATGTCGGCCCAGCGCACCTCGCGGACCGACCCGAGCACGCCGTGCTTGTTGCACAGCTCGAAGAAACGCGCGATGGCGAGGCGGGATTCCGGGGTCACCTCGTAGCGAAGCAGGCCGCCCAGGTAGTCGCGAGCGACCTCGGCGGGCCAGCCGCGTGAGGGGGCGCGGGCGGCGACGATCCAGTCGAGCCTCGTCGCGTTGTGGCGGCGCTGGCGGTCGAGGACGGCGGCGGCGGCGCGGACCGCTTCGCTCGCGGCCTCGCCTTCGCGGCACATCCACACCGCGTAGACGAAGGGCATGCCGGTCATCGCGTGCCAGGCCTGGCCTAGATCCAGCTGGTGCGGGTACAGGATCGCGGGCGGAGAGTCGGTGACGACCTTGTCGCCGATCATCAGCAGCGATTCGGGCCACGCCGTGGCGTCCAGCGCGGCGCCGGAGGATCGCGCGGCGTCAGCGCGATGAGCATCGGCATCGAAATCGATCAGCTCGGGGTGCACACCGAAACGTTCGGCCAGGATCACCCTCAGCAGCGCGATGGAGGTGTGGCTGTCGACATCGGCGTGCACCTTGGTGATGCGCTCGGCCGGCACGCGCGAGAAGAGCCGGACGGTCATCGTGGGCCCGTCGCAGCCGATCATGCCCGCGGGTACCAGAGCGACGGCCCTGGGGCTCCGCTGCGCATCGATGACGCTCGCCAGTGCCAGGTCGACCGTTCCATCCATGAGGAGGTCGATCAGGCGGCTGGGGGCCGTGAGGGTGAGCGAGACATCGGCGAGCTTGCCCAACCCTTCGATGAGAGGGAGGGTATTGAGGTAGGAAACAGCGCCCAAACGGACGAGATCGATGCCGGGTGCGGTCATGCAACGATCGTACGCGCGGCATCGTCGCCGAGCAGCAGATCGGCTACCGTTGCCGCATGCCCGCGAACCCCTGGCAACATCGACTTGAGCGGTTACGACAGAGCCGGGTCCATCCTCCGTGCCAGATCGAGCTGGGCCCGGTGCTCGCGGAGATGGCCGAAGAGTTCAAGGATGCGGCCAAGCGCGTGGGCGCGACGGGCGGCCTATGGGTCCAGCACTGCCCGGC
This sequence comes from Phycisphaerales bacterium, assembly GCA_044369085.1. Classification (GTDB taxonomy): domain Bacteria; phylum Planctomycetota; class Phycisphaerae; order Phycisphaerales; family UBA1924; genus JAEUIV01. The sequence goes on along the minus strand of JBIPMO010000048.1, from coordinate 11,965 downwards.
CGAGATGGTGGGGCGAACGAGCGTGCAGGGGGTGGCGCGGGGTGTTCTGACCATCGCCGTCGACAACGCTTCGACGCGCTTCGCGCTGGATCGCTGGCTCCGCGGCGGCGGCGAGGCCGAGATCATCGCGGCATCGACCACGCCGATCCGCAAGGTGAAGCTCGTGATCGGCGGGTGAGTCGGCGTTACTTCTTGTCTTCGGGCTTGGGCCCGTCCGGCTTGGGATCTTCGGGCTTGGGGGCGGGGGCGGGTGCCGGGGGTACGGTCAGAGGTCTGTACTGCTCGGCCTTGTCGGGCTTGCCCCACTTCTCGTAGAGGGTCACGATGCGGGTGGCAGCCGTCCGGGATGTGCGGCCCGCGGGGCCGATCACCTTCACGATGGCTTCGTAGGCGCGGATGAGTTCGGCCTCGGCCTCATCGAACCGGCCCAGGTCGGTGAGACAGGCGCCGCGCATGATATGGGTCATGTGCCGGAAGGTGTTCTCCTCGCCCATCGCGCTGTCGGCCTCGTCGCGCAGACGTTCGGCGATGGCGAGCGCGGCCTGGGCCTGGTCCATCTGGAGCATGAGCCCGATCATGTTGACGCCGGAACTGATCGTATCGATGTGCCCCTTGGGCATCTGGGCGGAGAGCGCCTCGAAAGCCTCGCGGATGAGCGGCAGGGCTTCATCGCGGCGGCCCATCTGCCGGAGGATGACGCCAAGATCGTTGATCGCGTTGAGCCGTTCGACATCGGTGGGGTCGGATGATCGGCGGTGCGCCTCGACAACCTCGCGCATGATGGGCTCGGACTCCTCGACCTTCCGCCCGGTGAACTTGGCACCGGCCCAGCCGCGCTTGCTCGCCAGGGTGCGGCGATCTTCCGCGCCGAACACGCGGGCGCGGCGCTCGACCGCCTCGCCGTAGGCGGCCTCGGCACCCTTGATGTCGCGGGTCCAGGCGAGGATCTGGCCCAGATCGTTCATCGATTCCATCGTCGAAGGGTGGTCATCGCCCAGCGCTTTGCGGCGCTTGGCGAGCACGGACTTCATGAGCTCGGCGGCATCGGTGGTGCGAGATTCCTCGGCCAGCAGCACCGCGGATTCGTGGAGCGAGGCAAGCGTCCGCGGGTCATCCGGCCCGTAGGCGGCGGTGCGGATCTCGATCGCACGGTCAAGCTGCGGGCGGGCCGCCTTGATGTCCTGCAGGGTTCTGTAGGTTCGGCCGATGGTGGTGCGCACCGCAGCTTCGACTTCGGGCTGGTCCTTGAGGCGCTGATCGATAAGCACGCCGGACCTGGCGAGGGCCGACAGCACGGTGACATCCTTGCCCTGCACGCGCGGGTCGGCGGCGGCGAGCATGCCATCCAGGAAATCGGCGGTTGCCTCGGCGATGCGGGCCTGCTTCTGCGCCTCATCCAGCCGCTCTTCGGCGAGCTTCTCGGCGGCGATGGCGCGATCGCGCTCGCGAGCGGCTCGGTCGCGCTCCAGCGTGATGCTGGCGACGTACGCGCCCGCGCCCGCCGCCGCGCCCACCAGTGCTGCCGCGGCGAGGGTGGCTACGAGCCAGTTGCGGCGGTACCACAGCCCCGCACGCCCGGCGGGCCCGGGCGGGAGCGCGAGCGTGGGACGAGATTCCAGGAACGCTCGCAGGTCATCGGCCATGGCCGCCGCGGATTCGTAGCGATCCTCGGGCCGCCGGGCCATCGCGCGGGCGCACACCGCCGCGAGCACGCGGGGCACGGCCGGATCGTCGATCGGCTCGGCTTCGGCAGTCCTCGCCTGTGCAATGACATCCCAGCGTGCATCGGTGCTGTGCCGACCGCTCGGCTTGTACGGGGGCGAGCCGGTGAGCAGGAAGCGCAGCGTCGCGCCCAGCCCGTAGACATCCGACAAAGGCGTGGCTCGCTCGCCCGCCGCCTGCTCGGGGGACATGTAAGCGGGCGTGCCGACGATCCGACCGCTCTTGTTCACCAGCGAGACCGTTCCGGTCCCAGCAGGCGAACCTGCACTCTCGCGGATGTCGAGCCCGCTGGTCGACAGGCCGAAATCCGCGATCAGCGGGCGCCCGGACGGCGTCACGATGATGTTCGACGGCTTGACATCGCGGTGCAGGATGCCGCGGGCGTGCGCCGCCGCCACACCGCGGCACACCGCCTCGATCATGCGGGCCGCCTCGCGTGGCGGCAGCGTCGGCACGCCACCCTTCAGCCCGATCGCGTCGAGCGACTCGCCGATGCGGACGCGCTTGGCATCGCTCGCCGTGGGATCAGGGTCGCCGACCAGGGCGGAATCGATATAGAACCGGCGCGTGCCCGCGAGCTCGCCCGCGGCGTGAACGGTCACGACGTTTTCGTGTGCCAGAGCGGCGGCGGCTCGGGCCTCGGCCATCACACGCTCGAAGGTGCGCCCCGATTCATCGCGCGGCTGGGGGTACAGCAGCTTGAGCGCCACGTAGCGCTCCAGCTCGTTGTCCCACGCGTGCCAGACCTCACCGAACGACCCTTTGCCCAGCGAGTTGATGATCCTGTACTTGCCGAGCGTCACGCCCGGCGAGGCCCGGATGATCGAGTCTTCGATCGCCTGCTCGACGCTGCCGCCGATCAACTCGACCAGAGCCGAGCACAGGTCGATCTCTTCGGCAAGCTCGGGCCAGCGGGCCTTGAGGGCCGTGGCCCCGGTGCCGCCCGCCATCTCGTGCATCAGCAGCGCCCGGCACACCTCGCGCCGGCCGAACAGGTCGGGGAGAATCTTGCGGTACACCGATAGGTTCGCCGCCACGCCGCGGGATGCGCGCTCGCGAGCATCGGCCGTCAGCACCTCGGCGAGGGCCGATTCATCGGCGAGGAGCGCCGGGGTGAGCAGCATGTCCCAGTTCGGGCTCTCGCGGCCCGACTCCCAGGATTGGCGGACCGCTTCGAGCGCGGCTTCGAGTTGTGCTCGGGTTTCGTCGTTCATCTGCCGCCTTGCGCCGTTCCCGGACCCGGCCGGTGCCGGAAATCGACCCTACATCAGAACGGCAAGCCGGGCCAGCATGTGACCGAAACGAGCCCGATTGAACTGGCACCGGCAGAATCCCGAAGTACACTCGTGTTGGAAGGGTTGTGTTCGCGCTGGTGCGGTCGCTCCGCCCGGGGAGCGAATCGGCAATCTTGTCCGGTTGACCCCCGCACCGGCGCTACAGGGGACCGACTCATGGCCGCGGCTTCGCCCCTTGCCACACTGCTCGAACGAACCTCATCGCTGACGGGGGCGGAGCGCGAGCGCGCTTTCGATGAGCTGATGCGGCTGCTGATGATCCTGGTGCGAGCCCGGATGGATGCCCGGCTGCGCTCGCGGCGCGAATCGGTCGATGTGTGCCAGAGCGTGGTCAAGAGCTTTGTCCAGGACTTCCACGCCGGCAAGGTGGCCTTTGAGAACGAGGCCGCGCTCGCCGGCTACCTGCAGACCGTGGTCAAGAACAAGCTCGCCGACCTCGCGCGGATGGATACCGCTCTGCGCCGCGGCGGCGGGCGGGCCGATGCCCCCATGTACGATCCGGTCACCGGCTCCGACAACGCCCCGCCCGATGATGGCGCGGGGGTCAGCACCGTGGTGGCCGATGCGGAGGCTCGCGAGCGGATGATGGCGACGCTGAGCGATGAGGACCGCCGGCTCTTTGACCTGCGAGCACGCGGGCTCGAATGGGATCAGATCGCCCAGGTGACGGGGGAGACCTCTGCCGCGCTGCGGAAGCGCTGGAGCCGGATGCAGCAGCGGCTGGGTGATGAACTCGGCTCGGGCTGAGGCCCCGCCCGGAGGACCCCGGTCGCGACCGGAAAAACCACAACGCCGCCCAAGGTCGGCGGCGTCGTTGCTTTGCAAAGCACGGGCGGAAGGAGTCGAACCCTCAACCTCCTGATCCGTAGTCAGGTGCTCTATCCAGTTGAGCTACGCCCGCAGCGAGTTTCTGAGGCACGATGGCGCAGTTCTCGAAGCTGCGAGCATCGCCCCGCCCGAGCCTCGGAAACCCTTGGCCCGGTGGGGGAGACGAGTATACCCCGGATACCCGGCTTTCGCCGCAGGCCGGGGGCTGGGGGGGCGGGGCTGCGGCAGGGCTCGGGCCATTGGCGGGACCGGCAGACCATAGACGGGCCTTCCGAAGCCCGAACACAGGTGGGGGGCGAGCGGGGACGCTGGCGGCCGCTGGAGGGGAGTGCGATGGAACGAGCGAAGTGGCCGGCCGACACGCCCTTGAGTACCGCAACCCGATGTTCCGCTCGTTAAATGCGCCCAGCGTTCAAGGAGCGAGATAGGCGAAAGCTATGCCGAACAAGGGATCCTTTGGCGGTGGTGTCTTGCATGAGATTGCTGCCGCCGGGCTACCGCTATCTTGCCGGATCGCATCGGTGCTTCTGGTCGCCACGTCCGCCACGTCCGCCATGCCCACCTCGCTCGCATGTTCAGCCGCCCGACCATCCGCAGGCTTCGCTGGGCCCTTGCCCCCGCGATACTCATCGCGCTGTGGCTGCCCGGGTTGAATCAGGGCGGGTACCGGGTCGACACCGGGCTGTACGCGGCGGTTTCGCTGCACGCATTTCGGGATGGGTCGCTGTTCCCGCTGATGGCGGGGGAGCTGCCCTACTTCAACAAGCCGCCGCTGGCGTTCTGGATTCACGGCCTGTTCCTGCGTGTGCTCGGGCCCGAGTTGTGGGCGGCGCGGCTGCCATCGCTGCTCGCGGCGATCGCGGGGGCGGTGCTGGTGTCGCTGATCGGGCGGCGGCTCGCGGGCCCGCGGGTCGGGCTGGTGGCGGGGGTGACGGTGTTTCTTCTTGGCGCGGTGTGGTTTGCATCGGGGGTTGTTTCTTGCGGGGCGCGCGGCGGTGGTGCTTTGTCGGGGATCGGTGATGTTCGGCCCCGGGCTTGGCGCCCGTGGCTCGTGCTTGCTGGCTTGGCTGGGGTCTGCATCGGGCTGGCGCTGATGACCAAACCGATGACGGGACTGCTCGCGGTGCCGATCCTCGCGGCATGGATGGCGTGGGCTGGGTTGCCGGCGCGGCGCGTGGTCGTGTTCGCCGCGGTATCGCTCGTGGCCGCGCTCCTGGTGGCTGGGCCCTGGCACGTTGCGATGCACGTGCGCTTCCCCGATACGTTTCTGAAGCACTATTTCGGCAAGCAGTCGCTGGATCGCGCAGCGGGCGAGGGGTTCGATGCCAAGCCGGCGTGGTACTACGCGGTGCTGCTCGCGCAGACGTACTGGCCCTGGCTGCTCACCACGCTCGCGGCGACGGTCGCGCTGGTTCGCGGGCGCGGGGTCGAGCGCGGGGGTCGCTCGGCGGCGACGCGGCTCTGCATCGTGTGGATCCTCGCGTGGGCAATTGCGCTGTCGGTGTTCGCGGCCAAGATGGGGCGTTACGCGGTGGTGCTCTACCCCATGCTGGCGTTGCTGAGCGCGCTGTGGCTGATGCACGCCGCGCCGCGCCCCGTGGCGCTGGCGCGCCGAGCCGTCACGCGTTACGCGGCACCGGTGCTGCTCGCGGTGTGCGCGGGACTTGCACTGCTCAATGTCAGAGTCCATGCGCCGATGGCCAAGCACTGGGCGGACCTCGATGCGTTTCTGAACGCGCGCGACCCCGACCGCGCGCTTCTTTGGACACACCCCGACATGCTCTGGACCGCGGCGAACGTGTACCTGGCGCGGGGCGCTTGGCCCCGGTTCATCGGGCCGTCAACACCCGCGCCCGAAGGGGCGTTGATCCTCTACAGCGACCAGCCCGGCGTTGGTGCGGCATCCGCGGGCCCGTCGGCGAACGAAACAGAGATCTGGCGGTCATCGCGGCTCTTCATCACCGAGCGGAACTGACCGCGTGATCGGTTCCGCCCGGCGCTATTCCTCGAACAGCCCCGCGGTCCCCTCGGTTGCCGGGGCCTCGATGCCCATGTGCTTGGCCGCGGCGGGGGTGAGCATGCGCCCCTTGCGCGTCCGAGCGAGGAAGCCCATCTGCAGCAGGAATGGCTCGACGACATCTTCGAGCGTGCCCGAATCTTCACCCATCGTTGCGGCGATGGCTTCGAGGCCGACGGGCCCGCCGCGATAGGTCCCTGCGATCACCTTCAGGTACGCGCGGTCAAGATCATCCAACCCCAGCGGGTCGACACCCTCAAGCGCCAGTGCTTCATCGACGATCCGAGCCTCGATCGCGCCCCCCGAACGAACCTGGGCGTAGTCGCGCACGCGGCGGAGTAGGCGGTTGGCGATGCGGGGTGTGCCGCGGCTGCGTTCGGCGATCGCCTGCAGCGAGGTCTCGCTCGCGCCGACGGCGAGCAGGCGAGCGGAGCGCCGCAGGATCTCGAACAGATCCTCGACGGGGTAATAGCGGAGGTGGTGGGTCGATCCGAAGCGGCTGCGGAGCGGGGCCGACATCAGCCCGGCCCGCGTGGTCGCGCCGATCAGCGTGAAGGGTTTGAGTCGGATGGTGACCGTCCTGGCGTTCATGCCGCTGTCAACGGCGACATCGATCTTCCAGTCCTCCATCGCGGGGTAGATGAACTCCTCGACGGCGATGGGCAGGCGATGGATCTCATCGATGAAGAGCACATCGCCCTGCTTGAGCTTGGTGAGAGCACCGACAAGGTCGCTGCCGCGCGTGATCGCGGGCCCGCTCGTGGTGTGGAGGTTGGTCCCCATCTCGACGGCGACGACGTGGGCCAGGGTGGTCTTGCCAAGCCCGGGCGGACCGTGCAGGAGGATGTGCTCGGGCGACTCGCCGCGTTCCTTCGCGGCCCGGAGGGTGATCCGCAGGCGCTCGATGAGCTCGCGCTGGCCGACATATTCATCGATGGAGCGCGGGCGCAGTGACCACGCCTGCTGCTCCTCCTCAGGAGTGAGCTTCTCCGCCGCCATCCATCGCTGCGTGGCCATGGGGGGAGTCTACTCCCGACGTTCGTGTTGAGATCACTGATCTTGAATCACTGTTCCATTCTCGGGCTCGCTCGGAATGCTGATCCGCTTCGACGGTTGCCCCTAAACTCCCTCCCATGACCGACCTCGTCCCCATCCGCCGTGCCCTCATCTCGGTTTCCGACAAAGCGGGGGCCTTGGACCTCGCCCGTGCTCTCGCCGCTCGCGGGGTGGTGATCCTGTCCACGGGCGGGACCGCCAAGCTGCTCGCGGCGAGCAGCATCCCGGTGATGCAGGTGGAGGATGCCACGCGATTCCCCGAGATGATGGATGGGCGCGTCAAGACCCTGCACCCGCTGATCCACGGCGGGATCCTCGCGCTGCGCGACCACCCCGACCATCAGCGAGCCATGCGCGAGCACCGCATCGAACCGATCGACCTGGTGTGCGTCTCGCTCTACCCGTTCCAGGAAACCATCGCGAGGCCCGGCTGCACGCGCGAAGATGCGATCGAGAACATCGATGTCGGCGGGCCAACCATGATCCGGGCCGCAGCCAAGAACCACCACCATGTCGCCGTGCTTACCGACCCCGGGCAGTACGGCGAGCTGCTCGCCGAACTCGCGCGGCACGACGGCGCGACCACGCTCGAACTGCGGCAGCGTCTGGCCGCCGCGGCCTTCGAGCGCACTGCGACATACGACCGCGCCATCGCGGACTACCTGCGCGACCAGTTCGGCTCCTCCCTACCACGTCTCGGTGGGACGGGATTGCAGCCCGTCTCTACCGCTTCGACGGCTTCAGACACGCGCTCGCCCGACAACCAGTTTCCGAGCACTTTCACCCCCGCGCTCGCGCTGGCCCAGTCGCTCCGCTACGGCGAGAACCCGCACCAGGCGGCAGCGCTCTACCGCGATGTGGCGCACCCCGGGCCATCGATCGCGGCGGCCAAGCAACTGCACGGCAAGGAGCTGTCCTACAACAACCTGAACGATGCCGCGGCAGCGCTCGCTCTTGCGATCGACCTGCGCAGCGCCACCGATGGCAATCCAACTGGCTCGGCATCGCCCTCGGCCGCATCGGCCTGCATCATCAAGCATGCCAACCCCTGCGGCGCGGCGGTGGCGCACGGTGCGGCGGCCGCGATCCAGAGCGCTTTCCTAGGCGACCCGCTCGCGGCCTACGGCGGGATCCTCGCGTGCTCGGTGCCGATCGATGCGGCGGCGGCGGAGATCATCTGCCGCCCGGGGCAGTTTCTGGAGGTGGTCATCGCCCCATCGTTCGACGAGCGGGCGCTGACATTGCTCCGCGAGCGCAGCGCGAACATCCGGCTGCTGCAGGTTGGCCCGCTCGCGGCGCGCGACAAGCCTACGACCCCGCCCCTGACGTTCCGGAGCATCCCGGGCGGGGCCCTGGTGCAATCAGCAGATGCATCGATCCCTGCGACGCGTGAATGGCAGCACCGCGCCGGGCCTGCGCCGACCCCGACCACGCTCGCGACCGCCGCTGCCATCTGGACGGTGGTCAAGCATCTTTCGAGCAACGCGGTGGCGATCGGCGGGGTCGATGCTTCAGCTTCCGCCGAGCCGCATCCCGTGCGGCTCTTCGGCGCCGGCGCCGGACAGATGGACCGCGTGACGGCCGCGCGGCTCGCCATCGAGAAGGCGGGCGCGAACACCAAGGGAGCGATCGCCTGCTCGGATGCCTTCTTCCCCTTCGCCGACGGGCCCGAGCTGCTCATCGCCGCGGGCATCACCACCATCATCCACACCGGCGGATCGAAGCGCGACCAGGACACCTTTGACCTGTGCAACCGCCATGGGGTCACCTGCATGACCACGGGTGTCCGACATTTCAGGCATTGATCTCGGGCCGTCCGCCGATCCAGCCCGATGCGACCGCTTTGTTTGCCGTGCCGATGCACGAACCGGTCAATCCGTGTTCAGTTCGCGTAAACCCAGCCTTTCCTTTGCCCGTGCCGCGTTCGTGGGCTACCCTTTGTGGTAGCAGCCCGTGGATTCCCCACGGGCAGAGGGTCCTTGGGCCATGCGTCGTCACGATCGCGATAGCGACAGACACGCCGGCCACGCCGGTAAGAAAAGCCCGGCTCGCCACCACGAGCCGGCCGGGCTGTCTGACCCCCTCCAGGAACTCGAGGATCTCGCCGAGGACATCGACCTCACCGCCCATCACCCGGGCGGCAGCATCACCATCGGCGCCGGGGCCGGGCTGTCAGCCAAGGTGCTGGTCCTCAACAAGATGTACATGGCTCTGCGCGTGATCAGCGCTAAGCGGGCCTTCGGGCTGCTCTGCCGCGATCTCGCCGAGGTGATCCACGTCGATGAGGGGCAGTACCAGTCGTTTGACTTCTCAACCTGGGCCGAGGCCGCCGCCTTCCGCGACAGCTTCAACCAGGAGAACTACGACTGGGTCCGCACCGTCCGCGTCGAGATCCCCGTGCCCAAGGTGATCCGCCTGCTCGGCTACGACCGCCTGCCCGAGCAGCACGTCAAGCTCAACCGCCGCAACCTGTTCGCTCGCGACCGCAATCAGTGCCAGTATTGCGGGCGGCTGTTCCCCACGAACGAACTCTCGATCGACCACGTCAAGCCCCGGGCCCAGAACGGCGGCGATACGTGGGAGAATCTGGTGTGCGCCTGCGTCAAGTGCAACGCTCGCAAGGGCGGCCGAACCCCCGAGCAGGCCCACATGCACCTGATCCGCAAGCCCGTGCGCCCGAAGCGCAACCCGCTGATCACGCTGCGCCTGGGCCAGCAGAAGTACGCCTCGTGGAAGACCTTCCTCGATAACGCGTACTGGTCGGTGGAGCTGCGATAGGCGGGTTTGGTGCCCAGACGTGGAACACGCGGGGTCACGCAATAGTCATCAATCCTTCCGCGCCCGCCGCATCCCGGCGGTAGATAATCCGGGATGACCACGGCCGCTCTCTTCACTCCGTTCACGCTCGGCACCTGCACCCTCCCCAACCGCATCGCCATGGCCCCCATGACGCGGCGGAAGTCGCCCGATCGGCAGATCCCGACCGAGGCCACCGCCGCCTATTACGCTCGTCGCGCTGCTGGCGGTGTCGGGCTGATCATCACCGAGGGCACACGCTTCGACCCGCTCCGCCGAGCCGACACTGAGGATGTGCCCGGTCTCATCACCGCCGAGCAATGCGATGCCTGGCGAAGCGTGATCCGCGCGGTGCGCGAGGCGAACCCCGAAACCAAACTCGCCCTGCAACTCTGGCACTGCGGGCGGCAGGGGCTCGACCCGGTCGGCCCGTCGGCGATCCCTGCAAAGAGCCGCACGGGCGGCTTCAAGCCCACACCCCACGCGCTCAGCGCGAGCGAGCTTCACGAGATCGCCCGCTTCTTCGCCGAGGCATCCGTTCGAGCCATGGAAACAGGCTTTCATGCCGTCGAGATCCACGGCGCCCACACCTACCTGCTCGACTCGTTCCTCTCCCCCACCGCCAACCAGCGGGCCGATGAGTTCGGCGGGCCGTTCGAGAACCGGATGCGCTTCCCCATCATGTGCGCCCGCGCCGTGCGCGAGGCGGTCGGGCCCGAGTACCCGGTGCTCTTCCGCTTCAGCCAGTGGAAGTTCGACCCCGCCGAGCCCGACACCTTCCCGGATCCGCAAACGCTGGGTGTGTTCGTGCGGGCCCTCCGCGATGCGGGCGTGACCGCTCTGCACGCATCGACGGGCGAAGCCGTCGCCCCGGTGTTCGCGGATGCCGCTGACCAAGGGCTTGCGCCACGCCCGCGCACGCTCGCGGGCTGGACCCGCGCGCTCTCAGGCCTGCCCACCATCGCCGTGGGGCGAGTGAGCGTCAGCGCCTCAATGGGCGATGATGAGCAGGTCGAAACCCGCGACCCCGCCACCGCGGCGGCACTGATCGAATCGGGAGAAGCGGACCTGATCGCGGTGGGTCGAGCGCTGATCGCCAACCCGGACTGGTGCCGGGCCGTGAAGGCGGGAAAGTGGCGGGAACTCAAGCCTTACAACAAGGCGATGCTTGAAACGCTGGCGTGATCAGAGCGCGCTCAGCGATTCTCGATTCGACAGGTTTCGTCACCGCCACCGCATCACATGCCACGCCTTCTTGCCGCGGCGCACCGCCGCGATCGACCCGTGCAGCAGCATGTCGGTCGTCAACGCATCATCAACCCCGACCACGCGGCCATTCACCGACACGGCCCCGGCCGACAGGTGGTCGCGGGCTTCGCGCTTGCTCTTGCACAGGGTAGTCAGCGCCAGGACATCGACCATCGGCATGCCAACCTTGCCATCCGCGCCCGGGCGAGCCAGCTCATCGCGCACGTGCTCGCTCGAAGGGACGCTCGCGAACACCTCGTTGAGCGTGGCGAGGTCGAGCCCGGCCACCTCGCCGCTGAACAGAGCGGCTGCGGCCCGCTCGGCATCGCGCATCGCGGGCTCGCCGTGGAGCATCGCCGTCATGTGCCGAGCGAGGGCCCGGTGCGCTTCACGCTTGCCGGGGTCGGCGGCGTGGGCCGCTTCGAGCCCCTCGACCTCCGCGTGGTCGAGGAAGGTGAAGAACCGCACCCACTTGCCCACATCCGCATCCGAAGCGTTGAGCCAGAACTGGTAGTAGGCGTAGGGCGAGGTGCGGTCGGCGGTCAGCCAGATCGCCCCGCTCTCGGTCTTGCCGAACTTGCCACCATCAGACTTGGTGACGAGCGGAGCCGTCGCACCCCACGCGAGGTTCTGCCCGGCGGCAGACGCTGCCACGCCGCTTTCTTCGCGCCGCGCGTGCTCGTGCTTCCGGATCAAATCGATCCCGGGCACGATGTTGCCCCACTGGTCGCTGCCGGCCATCTGCACCGTCACGCCGAGCGATTGGTACAGGTGCAGGAAGTCGTAGGCCTGCAGCAGCATGTACGAGAACTCGGTGTACGAGATCCCTTGCTCGCGGTTCTCAAGGCGGTCGCGGACGCTGTCGCGCTTGATCATCTCGTTGATCGAGAAGTGCTTGCCGATGTCGCGCAGCGCCTCGATGAACGAGATCTTGCCGAGCCAGTCAAGGTTGTTGGTGACCACCGAGGCGTTCTTCCCGCCGGTGTCGAGCAGCCGGTCGAAT
>JBIPMO010000047.1:0-14170 GCA_044369085.1 Phycisphaerales bacterium | reverse complement strand
GATGTGCTGCTAGAGCGGTGCGCCGCGCTCGGTCTGCCCGTTTGGAGGCTCGATGCCGGCGGACATGTCGTCGAGCGGCCGGCGGTCGAAGGTGGAAAGAAGTGGGTCGCATCGGCGTGCTTCGAGGGAGTGGTGACGCGGCTGGCGCGGACCTGGGAGTCTGATGCGGACCCCATGGTGTGCGAGGCATTCCCCGGGTGCTGGCTGCTGCCGCTCGTCGAGACAGAACGCCGCCGCCGCGTGGGGTACCGCGTCGTCGTGGTTGCGTCGAGGGGCAGCCTCTCCGACGAGATCGTTCGGGCGGCGTGCGCGGAGGCGGGCATCGACGCGCTGGCCGCGCAGGCCCCGGGGTCGGTCGAGAGCCCGGGCGAGGCCGACCGCCTGTTCCAGTGGCTCCGCTGGACCCAGGCGGACACCGAGCAGCTCTCCCGCAGCCATTCAGAGGTAGGGTCGTTCAGCCGCCAACTCGCAGAGTCGTACGAAGAAGTCAACCTGCTTTACCGCCTCGGCCGCTCGATGAACGAGGTCGAGCATCCACAGAAGTTCGTGGCCAAGGCGTGCGACGAGCTGCACGCGACGCTCCCGTTCCGCTGGATCGCCGCCAGATTCCTGCCGGAGAAGGCGCTCGCCCGCGCCATGGCGGGCCGGTTGTTCACGAGCGGCGATCCGCCGTGCGACAACCTGATGTTCCGCGAAGAGACCGCCAGGCTGCTGGCCACGGCCTGCGGCGAGCACGCCGACAGCCGCGTCCTGCGGCCGGCGCAGCACAGGCTCACCCTCCGCTCACCGGGCCCCGTGATCGTCCAGCCGATCGTGCTCGGCGAGGCGTTCATCGGAGCGGTGATCGCCGGTGAGAAGCTGGGCCTGGACGGCGACGTGTCGAGCGCGGATCTGAAGATGATCGAGGCGACCGCGGGGTATCTCTCGGTCCTGCTCGACAACGCGTTCCTCTACGACGATCAGCAGGCCATGTTCGTGGGCATGCTCGAGGCCCTCACATCATCGATCGACGCCAAAGACCCGTACACCTGCGGTCATTCGCACCGCGTGGCCGAGCTTGCCGCGGCGCTGGCACGCGCCCACGGCCTGCCCGAGGAGATGGTCGAGCAGGTCCGCATGGCGGGAATCGTGCACGATGTGGGCAAGATCGGCGTTCCCGAGGCGGTGCTCTGCAAGACCGGCAGGCTGACGCCAGAGGAGTTCGAGCAGATCAAGCAGCACCCGGAGATCGGCTACCAGATCCTCAAGGATATCCCGCACTTCCAGGATCTGTTGCCGGGCGTGCTGTCGCACCACGAGCGCTACGACGGCCGCGGCTACCCGCAGGGGCTTGCCGGGGACAGGATCCCGCTGATGGCACGCATCATCGGCCTCGTCGACTCGTTCGACGCCATGAGCAGCAACCGCACCTACCGCAGCGCCATGCCGCGCGGCCGCGTGTTCGAGGAGCTCGCCGAGCACGCTGGCAAGCAGTTTGATCCGGGCCTCGTGGAGTCGTTCAACAAGGTCGATCTCTCCCTGTACGACGAGCTCGTCGAGCTGCACCAGAGCGAGGCGGTCGAGGGAGGTCTGCGCATCCGTCGGCGGAGGGCCGCGGCGTGAAGCTCAGCCATCAGGACTACGAGCACGTGACCGTGCTGACGCTCTCGGGTGACTACACCGCCGATGATGTCGAGCAGTTCAACCGCACCGCGAACGAGCGCAAGGCGGCTGGAGCGCGCGACGTGCTGGTGGACTGCGAGAACCTCGAGTTCATCGACTCAGCCGGGCTCGAATCCTGGCTCCGCCTCCAGGAGCGGGTGGGCGAGACGGGCGGACAGGTCCGGCTGGTACGCCCTGACGAGGTCGTGCGCAGGATCCTGCAACTGACGCGGCTCGACCTGGCGTTCGAGGTGCACCCGACGGTCGAAGCGGCGGTGAGGAGCCTGCGATGAGCCCGTCAGCCACCAGCGGTGCCGCCCGGGCGGGGACCACGGTCCAGCTCGGCGACCGCCTTGTCGAGAAGGGGCTGCTCACGAACGAGCAGCTGCGGCAGGCGCTCGAAGAACAGCGCGCCCACGGGCGCAACAAGTTGCTCGGTGAGGTCCTCATCGAACTGGGGCTCGTCAGCGAGCACGCGGTGATGGAGTGTCTGGCGGAGTCCTACGGCGTGCCCTTTGCACGCGTCACGCCGCGGCTCGCCGACCCGCGCGTGATCGACGCTCTGCCGCGCGAGTTCATCGACCAGCACGGCGTGCTGCCGCTCTTCAGCGTCGACCACACCCTGACAGTCGCGGTCAGCGAGCCGGCGAACCTGTTCCTGGTCGAAGAGATCGAGCGGCTCTCGGGCCGCAAAGCCCAGATCGTCGCCAGCACCGCCGGTGACATCCGCGCGACGCTGCTCGCGTACCTGCCATCGGCGAACGTCTTCGTGATCGATGAGATCTACGAGGACCTGGATGTCCGTCAGTTCGCCACCGAGAACAACCAGTCGGTCGATCTGGGATCGATGGAGGAAGTCGCCGGCCAATCCCCGGTGGTCAAGCTCGTGAACTACGTGCTCTACCAGGCCATCCAGGACCGCGCCTCGGACATCCACATGGAGCCGGATGACCACCAGAGCCGCGTGCGGTTCCGCGTCGACGGCCGGCTCGGGCTCAAGCTGACGCCGCCGTACCAGATGCACCCCGCGGTGGTGTCGCGCATCAAGATCATGGCCGGCATGGACATATCCGAGCGTCGCGTGCCGCAGGATGGCGATATCCACGTGATGATCGAGGGCCGCCCGGTCGACCTGCGCGTCTCGACCATGCCCGGCAAGTTCGGCGAGAAGGTCGTCATCCGCATCATCGACAACCGCAACGCCATCATCCCCTTCGAGAAGATGGGCATGGGGCCCGAGATCATCGAGCCCTGGCGCGGCGTGATCCGCTCACCGAACGGGATGGTGCTCGTCACGGGGCCCACGGGGTCGGGCAAGAGCACGATGCTCTACTCGTCGCTCAGCGAGATCGCTTCGGACGACATGAACATCTCGACGGTGGAGAACCCGGTCGAGGCGCAGATGCCCGGGATCAACCAGTTCCAGGTCAATGAGAAGGCCGGCTTCACGTTCGCCAAGGCGCTGCGGGCGCTTCTCCGGCAGGACCCGGACGTCATCATGGTGGGCGAGGTCCGCGATCTGGAGACCGCCACGATCGCCACCCAGGCCGCGCTCACCGGCCACCTGCTGCTCTCGACGCTGCACACCAACGACGCCATCTCGGCGGTGACGCGCCTGCTGAACATGGGGCTGGAGCCCTACCTCGTGGCGGCGATGCTCAAGGGTGTGCTGGCCCAGCGGCTGGTCCGCAAGATCTGCCCGCACTGCAAGCAGGCGCACGAGATCGACGGGGCCACCAAGTTGCTGCTCGAGCCGATCGTGGGAACGATCAACGAGCTGCACCGTGGCCCGGGGTGCGCCCGGTGCCGCGGCACGGGCTACGGCGGGCGCATCGGGATCTTCGAGCTGTTCGTGCCCAGCGAGGCCATGCTCGAGCAGATCGCCGCGGGCGCAACGCTGCAGGAGCTTCGCGCGTACCTGTCCCAGACCGGCTTCCGCACGCTGCGCGAGGACGGCCTGCGCAAGGCGGCGGCGGGGCTGACCACGGTCGAAGAAGTCGTGCGCGTCTCGGCGAACTGATCAGGAGTGTCCGCGATGAGCAGCACAACCTTCGCATACCGGGCGCGCGACTCCAAGGGCCAGCCCGTCAGCGGAGCGATCGAGGCCCGGTCGCAGACCGAGGCGCTCCGCCTGCTGGAGCGCGAGGGCAAGGCGGTCACGGACATCAAGGCCGGCGTCAAGCCGTCGGAGCCCTCAGCGGCTGCGGCAGCGCCGCCCGCTTCGCCGATCGCGGAGAAGCCGCGCGGTCGCACCAGCAACGTCGGAGGCGTGAAGCGGGAGGAGGTGATCTCGTTCGCCTCCCAGCTCGCCGTGATGCTCGAGACCGGCGTCCCGCTCGCCGAGGCGCTCGACGCTTTCAACGAATCGACCAAGGCGGGCCCGCTGCGCCGCGTCGTGGGCGTCGTCGCCGACCGGATCCATGGCGGCGTGTCGTTCTCGGCAGCGATCCGGGAGTATCCCAGGGTCTTCCCGAGCCTCATGGTCACGCTCCTCGAAGCATCCGAGGCCTCGGGAAAGATGAGCATGATGCTCGGCCGCATCGCCGAGTACCTGGGCAAGGAGCGGCGGACCGCGCGGCAGATCAAGGGTGCGCTCACCTACCCCGGCGTGATGGTCACGCTGGCGGTGACCGTGACCGTGTTCCTGGTGACGTGGGTGCTGCCGAGGTTCGCGCGGATCTATGAATCCCGAGAGGCGGCCCTGCCGGCGCTCACCAAGTTCGTCCTCGGAGTCAGCAACTTCATGATCGAACGCTGGTACGTGGTCGCGGCATCGGCGGCCGCCGTCATCGGCGCGTACATCCTCACGCGCATCACCAAACGCGGCCGCCGGGCGATGGACTGGTGCAAGCTCAGGTTCCCGGTGCTCGGCGCCATGTTCTCACGCTATTACCTCACGCGGGCGACGCGGACGCTCGGAACGCTGCTGTCATCGGGCGTGCCGCTGCTCGACGCGGTCCGCATCGTCCGCGGCGTGACGGCCAACGACTACTGGATGGACCTCTGGAACAACATCGAATCGTCGATGACCGTGGGCGGCACGTTCAGCGACTCGATCCGCTCCTCGTGGCTCGTCCCGGCCCCGGTCGCGCAGATGATCGCCGCCGGTGAGAAAAGCGGCCGCCTGCCCGACGTGCTCGACCGTGTCGCGACCGCGTCCGAGGCGGATCTGGACGAGGCGATCAAGAGCGCCACGCAACTCATCGAGCCCGCCATGATCGTGTTCATGGGCACCACGATCGGCGGCATCGCGATCGCACTTCTCCTGCCCATCTTCAACGTCGCCAACGTCATGACCAAGTGAGCAATTGGGGCTCACAGCACCCGCAGGTCCGCGATCGTCGGCTCCACCTTGACCCGGCCGTTCCACGCGCTGATCTTGGGTTCGACGACCGCATCGATGGTCGCTCCGGCGTGCAGCGATCCCCTCCTGGCTCCCCAGTGCCAGCCGACCAGCCGCATCTCGCGTTCCCCCTGACGAATGAACATCGAGAGATGATCGCCCCCCGACCCCATCGGCTCGGGCTCGCGCGTGATCCGCACGCCGCGGAGCAGCAGCCGTGGCGATGGGTTGCCGCGCCCGAACGGGCCCAGGTCCAGCACCTGTTCGACCGCGTGCGTGGACATCTCGGAGATGTCCACCGTGCAATCGATCGGCAACGCGGGGGTGAGCTGATCGACCGCCAGAAGCCTGGTCGCGTGGTCGGTGAAGCGCGCGGTGAACTCGGCCAGTCGCTCGTGCCGGACCGCGAGCCCCGCGGCCATGTCGTGCCCGCCGAACTTCTCGAGCAGGTCCGCGCACGATGCGAGGGCGGCGTGGAGGTTGAACCCGTCGATGCTCCGGCCCGACCCGTGGCAGAGCCCATCGCGCACATCCATCAGCAGGGTCGGCCGGTGGAAGCGGCCGATCAGCCGCGAGCAGACGATGCCCACGACCCCGGCGTGCCACGTCTCGTGCGCAAGCACGATGGCCCGCCGGTCCGGGCCGGTCATGCCCTGAGCCTCGGCCATCCGGCAGGCCTCATCGAAGATCTGTTTCTCCGTGCGCCTGCGGGCATCGTTCTGCCGGGCCAGGTCCTTGGCAATGGCGCGGGCCTCGTCCGGCGTCGCTGATGTCAGCATCGCCACGGCGTGCTTGGCGTGCCCCATGCGCCCGCAGGCGTTGAGGCGCGGGCCCAGGGTGAAACCGACGCGCTCGGCATCGATGTTCTCACCCGCCAGCCCGGATTCCTCGATCAGCGCCGTCAGCCCGCCGATCCGCGTCGAGCGCAGGCGTCGAAGCCCATGCCGCGCGATCGCACGGTTCTCGCCGATCAGGGGAACGATGTCCGCCACCGTCCCCAGCGATGCGAGCGCAAGCAGGTCCAGCAGCACCTCGCGCCATTCGGGCGGCAGCTTCGGGCCCCCGTGCGACAGCGTCATCAGCCGCCATGCGAGCTTGAACGCAACTCCCGCGCCGCACAACTCGCCGAATGGGTACGCCGATCCAGCGCGCCGGGGGTGAACAACGGCAAACGCGTCGGGCAGGCGGCCCGCGTGGTCCAGTTCATGATGGTCGGTGATGATCAGGTCCGTTCCGGAGCCCGCGAGCGCCGCCGCTGGATCAAACGCGGTTACCCCGCAGTCCACCGAAACGATCACCCGTGCCCCCTCGGCCGCCAGCGCCCGCAGCGCATCGGCGTGGAGGCCGTATCCTTCATCCATGCGGTGCGGCACGTAGGTCCTCACCGGCGCGCCCGGCGCGACCGCCGCGAGCGTGTGAAACAGAATCGCGGAAGCGGAGATCCCGTCGACGTCGTAATCGCCGTAGATGACGATCGGCTCGCTGGCCCGGGCCGCGGCGAGGATTCGCTCGGCAGCCCGATCAAGATCGGGCAGCAGCGATGGATCGTGCAGGCCCTTGAGCGAGGCATCGCGAAAGGCCGATGCCGAGGCTGCATCTCGATACCCGCGAGCCCAGAGCAGGCGCGCAACGAGAGGCTCTACACCGTGGATGACCCCTGGCCGCGGCCCCGGTCCCGAGGCCGGGGTGGGCGAATCGCCGGGCATCCCTGCCATGTCCGCGGCATCCCACGATGGGACGAGCCAGCGGTGCGTCAGTCCTTGCATGCAATCAGATTACCGGGCCGAGGCCGTGCCGGGAGCGGCGATTGCCACAAGGTGAAACGTTTCCACAGGCGGGTCGGGTGGAAACGGGGGCCAAAACGCACCAATACTAGGGTCGGTTCGCTACCACCAAGCGAACCTTTGGGGTACTGTCCGCGTGGATAACTTGTTGTCCGCTGGGGCCTCAGTGGGTCGCCCCTCGTGCCGATCTTCCACAGTCAGACCATCACACCAAGGACCTCCGCATGGCTCGTCGCTACCGCACCATCCTGCTCTTTGGCGCCCCGGGCTCGGGCAAAGGCACACAGGGCAAGATCCTGGGTCAGATCCCGGGCTTCTACCACCTGTCATGCGGCGAGGTCTTCCGCACCCTGAACACCAAGACCGAACTGGGCCGGACCTTTGTCGAGTACTCGTCCAAGGGACTGCTGGTGCCCGACGACCTGACCATCCGCATGTGGAAGGAGAACATCCAGGCCCAGGAGGTGCTCTCGCTCTACAAGCCGGATGATGATCTGCTGGTGCTCGACGGCATCCCCCGCAACGCGAACCAGGCGCGGATCCTGGATGAGTACATCGAGGTCCTCGAAGTCATCCACCTTGTCTGCTCGGACGAGGACAAGATGTTCGAGCGCCTCCGCCGTCGCGCGCTGAAGGAAAACCGAGCCGATGATGCACGCGAGGATGTGATCCGCCGCCGCTGGAAGGTCTATCAGGACGAGACGAGGCCCGTGCTCGAGCACTATCCCGCGAGCATCATCAAGACCGTCGACGCCCTGGGCAGCCCCGCCAGCGTGCTGCAGCACACGCTGGAGCGCGTGGTGCCGATCCAGGACAAGCACTTCCGGAACGTGCTGGAGTAGGACCGCGGACGATCGTCCGGCCCGCCCGTGCGGGATCGTGCCGACCGTGTAACCTCGTGCCATGTTCCTGCTCGGACTCATCGCGGGCCTCGTGATCGCATCGTCGGCGGCGGCGTGGGTCGCGATCGACCAGATCAAGAGGCAGACCCGGCGAGCCCGCGAGGCCGAGGGGCGCGAGCGGTCCTCCCGTCGGCTGGCCGAGATCGGCGCGATGACCGGCGGGCTGGCCCACGAGATCAAGAACCCGCTCTCGACCATCGGCCTCAACGCCCAGTTGCTCGCCGAAGGGATCGCGGACCTTCAGGTCGACGACCTCGACAAGGGGCGACTCATCCGCCGGATCGACAACCTGCGCCGCGAGGTCGAGCGCCTGCGCGACACGCTCGGGGATTTCCTCAAGTTCGCGGGCAACGTGCGGATGGAGCCCAAACCCGCGGATGTCAACGCCGTCGTCGAGGAGCTGGCGGATTTCTACATGCCCCAGGCCGCCCACCGGTCGATCTCGCTGCGTGCTGACCTTGCCCCCGGGCCGCTGCGGGCGAACCTCGACGTCGGGCACTTCAAGCAGGCGCTGCTGAACCTGATGATCAACGCGACCCAGGCCATCGAAGACGAGGCTCGGGCCGCGAGCGGCGTTGAACCACCGCCCGCCACCGTCAAGCCGCGCGAGATCCTGCTTCGCACGCTGGTTCCAAAGCCGCGCAAGGGTGAACGCGAGACCGTTGAGGTTCATGTCACCGACACCGGGCCGGGCATTCCCGCGCAAACGCTGGAGAGCATCTTTACCCCGTACTTCACGACCAAATCCGGTGGCAGCGGCCTGGGCCTTCCCACCGCCAAACGCCTCATCGAAGAGCACGAGGGCACGCTGAGGGTTTTCACTGAAATGGGCAAGGGGACCGATTTCGTCATCGGGCTGCCTCGCGTGAAGTAGCAGCCCGCGCGCATCGGCGCGCCAAGCCGACCAGTTACAGTGGGAGAATGAATCTCTCCCTCACCGGCAAGTCCGCCCTCGTCTGCGGGGCATCCTCCGGCATCGGCCTGGCCTCGGCCCACGAGCTCGCAGCGCTCGGTGCCAACGTCACCGTGGTCGCGCGAAGAGCCGATGCGCTCGCCCAGGTCGTACGCGAGCTACCTGCCGCGGCGGGCCAGCGCCACTCCGCGCTCGCGCTGGATCTGTCCGACCCCGTCGCCGCCGGGAAAGCCGTCACCGACCGAACCCGATCGGGCGAGGCCTTCCACATCCTCATCAATAACACCGGAGGACCGGCCGAAGGAGCGGCGCTGGCAAACTCCAGCGAAGAGTACACCGCCGCGTTTCGCGCCCACCTGCTCACCGCGCAGGCGCTCGTCCACGCTCTGCTGCCGGGCATGCGAGCCGCCAGCTTCGGCCGCATCATCAACATCCTCTCGACCTCGGTGAAGGCCCCGATCGCCACGCTCGCGATATCCAACACCATCCGCGCCGGCGTTGCCGCGTGGGCCAAGACCCTCTCGATGGAAGTGGGGCGCGACGGCATCACCGTGAACAACGTTCTGCCCGGCTTCACCGATACCGACCGCCTCCGCGACCTCCAGGGCACCTGGGCGGCCAAGCAGAACGTCAGCCTGGATGAGCTCCGCAAGCGCCAGCTCGAGACCATCCCGCTCCGTCGGTTCGGAGAAGCCGCTGAGATCGCCGCCGCGGTGGCGTTCTTGGCCTCCCCCGCGGCGTCGTACATCAGCGGAATCAATCTGCCCGTTGACGGGGGCAGGACACCCGTTCTGTAGGGTTTGCCGATCGATCGTCGCCGGGCTCACTTCGAGATTCCATGACGGAAGCGCCTTCGCCGAGCGTCCCGGTGAGGAGCGGGCTCGGCATCAAGCCCGGGTTGTGTGCGTTCTCACCTTATCTGGAGGCTTGGCAATGGCATCCTTCATCAATCGGTTCGGCCGGCTCGCACTTTCCACGGGGATCATGCTGGCCGCCGCAGGGACGGCCGGCATGTTGACACCCGCCCGCACCGCGCTCGCCCAGGAGATGATGTTCGCGGGTCCGGGCGGCGGCATGGGAGGAATGGGCGGCGCGGAACAGGAGCCGCCCTTCAACACCAAGATGCTCGCGCGCTACGCCGACATGCTCGGCATGGATGAGGCCCAGCGCGAAGCGGCCACCGCGCTGCTCGAAGGAATGCAGGCCGAGCACCAGGCCATCGGCAAGAAGATGCGCGAGAAGATGGATGAGGTCCGCGCGGAGTTTCAGGAGTCGCGCGACCCATCGGTCTTCACCAACAAGGTGCCCGGCGCGATGCGCGAGCTCGGCATGGCTCGCGGAAAGCTCGAGCAGGGCTTCGTCAGCGACCTCAAGTCACTGCTCACCACCGATCAGGAGGCCAAGTGGCCGATCGTTGCCCGTTCGATCCGCCGCGAGCGGACGATGAGCCAGAGCCGGCTCGCGGGCGAGGGGGTCGACATCATTCGCCTCGTGGAGGACATGAAGCTGCCGGCGGAAGTCGAGTCCAAGATCCGTCCGATGCTCGAACAGTACGAGGTCGATCTCGACCGCCCGCTCGCGGAGCGCAACGACCTGCAGACGCAGGCCCGCAACGTCGGCCCCGGCGACCAGGAAGCGCTCGAAAAGATCCGTGATCAGGCCCGCGAGGCCCGAGTGCGCATCAAGGAGATCAACGAGCGCTACGCCCGCCAGATTCAGCCCGAGCTTCCTTCCGACCTCGCGGGTAAGTTCCGGTCCGAGTTCGAGAAGCGTGCCTTCCCCGAGATCTACGACAACACGCACACCGCCGATTCGGCTCGGGCCGCGCTCGCTTTCGAAGACCTTTCCGCCGAGCAGAAGGCCACGATCCAGTCGATCCGCGAGTCCTACGAGCGCGATGCCGCCCGGCTGAACGAACAGTGGGCCCGCAGCCTCGAGGAATGGCAGAAGTCGCCCGAGGGCTATCGCGCCTCGCTCATGCCGAACGTGCGGATGATCTCCGGCGGTGACGGTGCCCAGCCCTCCGATCCCACCGCCGAGCCCCGCCAGGCACGGCTGGATCTGGACAAAAAGGCCTTCGAGCAGATCAAGGGCGTCCTGACCGACAGCCAGCGCGAGCGCCTGCCCAAGCGCCCGGAGCGGCGCCGAGGCGGCCCTGATTTCATGGGAATGCGCGGCTCCGGCGGATCAGGCACCACGGCCGGAGCCGGCGGCGAACCCGCCGTGTTCATCGTGCAGGGCGACCCGGCGAACGCCCCACCTTCGGGCGCTGCGATCGGGGTCATCCACGAGGTTGTCACCGATGACAAGGGCAACGTCATCCACGAACGCACCGCGACCACCCTCGATCCGCAAAGCCCCGAGCCGGGCGGCGAAGAGGAGGAAGTCGAGGTGGTCGCTCCTGCGCCCCCGCCCGCTCCCGAGCCGCCGGCCAAGCCGCAGTAAATCGGGCAACCCGAATGACCACCGGACATAGGATGTGTGATCGGCGGCGTCAGGTTCGCGAGGGTGTTCGCCCTCAATCCGCCGCCGCAGGCGATCCCATCCCATGAGCCCCGAAGCCCCGACCCCAAATCAAGAGGAGTTTCAAGCGATGGGAACGGTCGCCAGTGCTCCTGCCGCGCGCGTCAATGGGAAGTCGGGCGGCGACCGCCCGGCGATCAACGCCTCCGCTTCGCACCTCATCCAAGCCGAGCAGGCCATCCGCCTCCGGGCCGTCCCCTTCGCCGTGGTCGGTGGCAGGCTGCGCGTCGCGATGCTCTCGGCCGATGACTTCGCCGCCGCCGATGAGGTCTCGGTGGTCAGCGGCATGCCCGTCACCCCGGTGATCGTCCACGAAGACGTGCTGAAGGAGATGCTCCGCGAGGCCTACGGCATCACCGCGGCCGAGATGGCCGCCCGGCTCGCGGGCCGCACCGCCGCCGAGGAAGCCGCGGGCGACGGCATCGCCAACCTCGAAGCCGTCGAAGCGGATGAGCTCCACCGCATGGCGGAGCAGCCGACGCTCATCAACCTCGTGAACCTCCTGATCCTTGAGGCCATCCGCTCCCGCACCAGCGACATCCACATCGAGCCGTTTGAGAAGCTCCTCAACGTCAAGTACCGGATCGACGGCGTCCTCATCACCCAGCCCTCTCCCCCCAAGCACCTGCAGCCCGCAATCACGAGCCGCGTCAAGATCATGGCCGGGATGAACATCGCCGAGCGCTACGTCCCGCAGGACGGGCACATCACGCTCCGCTACGAGGGACGCAAGGTCGATATCCGCGTTTCGACCGTTCCCACCCTCTACGGCGAGAGCGTGGTCATGCGCATCCTCGACAAGGAATCGGTGTCGCTCGACCTCGCATCGCTGGGCATGCGCGAGCCCGATCGCCGCGAAGTTGATCGCCTGATCGCACTGCCCCACGGCATGGTGCTGGTGACCGGCCCGACAGGCTCGGGCAAGACGACCTCGCTCTACGCCGCTCTCTCCAAGCTCTACGACCCGACCAAGAAGATCATCACCATCGAAGACCCGGTCGAGTACGAGCTCGCGGGGGTGAACCAGATCCCGGTCAACCCCAAGCGTGGCCTGTCGTTCGCCACCGGGCTGCGCTCCATCCTCCGCCAGGACCCCGACATCATCATGGTCGGCGAGATCCGCGACCGCGAAACGGCGGAGATCGCCGTGCGCTCGGCGCTCACCGGCCACCTGCTCTTCTCGACGCTCCACACCAACGATGCCGCCAGCGCTGTCGGGCGTTTGCTCGACATGGGCGTCGAACCCTTCCTGCTCGCCAGCGTGCTCGAAGGCGTGATCGCCCAGCGCCTTGGCCGGCGCATCTGCCGTATGTGCGGAAGGCCCGACCCGCTCTCGGACGCTGTGCTCCACCGGCTCGCGCCGGCCGAACTGGCTCTTTTCCCCGGGCAGCTCGCCACGCGCGGCGCAGGGTGCGAGGCCTGCGACAAAAGCGGCTACCGCGGCCGCATCGGCTACTACGAACTGCTCCGCGTCAACGCCGAGATGCGGGCGGGCATCGGCCGGAGGCTCAACGCCGCCGAACTGCTCGCCGCGCTCGGGCCATCGCACGTCACCATGCGCCGCGACGGGCTGCTCAAGGCCGCCGAGGGAAAAACCACCGTCGAAGAGGTCCTGCGGGCCACGCAAGATGTGGGGGAAGGGTGAGCGGTGCCCGCCCGTTCGTACCTCGGGGTTCAAACATAGCGAGATCTCTTCCGCGAGAAATGTAATCCAACGGCCCGCGTTCTCCTGCTCCCGATGCCCACCTTCCGCTGCACAACATTGACCGCCAGCGCGGGC
Organism: Phycisphaerales bacterium; assembly: GCA_044369085.1. GTDB lineage: Bacteria > Planctomycetota > Phycisphaerae > Phycisphaerales > UBA1924 > JAEUIV01. The sequence continues at coordinate 1,284 of JBIPMO010000047.1, read as the reverse complement.
CTCATGATCGAGGCTCCCGATCGCGCCGCCGCCATTCGGCAGGTGCTTTCGCGCGGCGAGACGCCCCTGAACCTCGAAGAAGTGGCGGGGGAGTCGGGCGGTGCTGCGGATTCGGTGCGGCCGACCGGGCGCGCCGGGCTCGGCAACGCACCCCGCAGCGTGTCACGAGAATCGCTGACGGCACTCATCCGCGATCTGGCAACGGCCGTGAACGCCGGGCTCCCGCTGGTGCAGTCGCTGCGGACCATCGCCCGCTCGGGCAGATCGCCGGCGCAGAAGGCGATGCTCGACAGGCTGATCGATGATGTCGAGCACGGCACGGCGCTCTCGGACGCGATGGCCGCCGTCGGTAAGCCGTTCACGGAACTCATCGTGTCCCTCGTGCGCGCCGGCGAGTCCGCGGGCAGGCTGGGAGAAGTGCTCACGCAGGCATCGCGGTTGCTCGAGCGCGATGCCAAGCTCCGCAAGTCGCTGCTGGGTGCGCTGCTCTATCCGGCGATCATCGCCGGCGCGGTCAGCATCGCCGTGGTCATCGTCGTGACGGTGATCGTCCCGCGCGTGCTCGCCGCGGTGGCCGGGCAGCTCGCGGTGCTCCCCTGGCCAACACGGATCGTCCAGGGGGTCGCGTCCTTCGTCGGTTCATACTGGTGGCTGCTGATCATCGCGGGCGGGCTGCTCGCGTGGGCCCTGATTCGTGCGTACGGCCAGCCCGGCCCGCGATTGTCGATCGATGGTGCCCTGCTGCGCATCCCGGCGGTGGGCGGCGCACTCCGCACCGTGGCCGTGGCTCGCTTCACGCGCACGTTCGCGACGCTGATCAACGCCGGGCTGCCTGTTCTCACCTCGCTCCGCATCACCCGGGCCACGCTGGGCAATCGCGTGCTCGAAGCGGCCATCGACCGCGTGTGTGATGAGGTGCAGGCCGGTCGCACCATCGCCGAGCCGCTGGAGCGCACGAGCCTCTTCCCGCCCCTGCTCGTCCAGATCGTCGGCCTGGGCGAGCAAACCGGACGGCTGGGCGAGGTGCTCGACCAGGCCGCCACCGCCTTCGAAGAGCAGACCGAGCAGAGCGTGAAAGTGCTCACGACCGTGCTGCCCCCGATCTTGATTATCGTTCTGGCGTGTCTGGTCGGGTTCGTCGTGCTGTCAATCTTGCTTCCGCTGATCGAACTTCAGGAGAGCATCGGATGAAATCGCTCGCTCACCGTCCGGGTCGGTTCCGCCGCGTTCGCCGCGGCTTCACGCTGATCGAGGTCATCGTGATCGTGGTCATCCTCGGGGTGC
>JBIPMO010000262.1:0-4548 GCA_044369085.1 Phycisphaerales bacterium | reverse complement strand
GTCCAGGGCCACATCGACGGCATCGCCACCGTCGCCAGAGTCCAGCCCGACCCCGCCGACTGGCGCATCGCCTTCGACATCCCCGAGCCCCTGCGCATCTACCTCGCCCCCAAAGGCTCGATCGCGCTCGACGGTGTCTCCCTCACCATCGCCGCCCTCACCCCCACGGGCCTCGAAGTCGCCCTCATCCCCACCACCCTCGAAAAGACAACCCTCGCCGCGCTGAAGCTCGGCGACAAGGTGAATGTCGAGATGGACATGCTGGCGAAGATGATCGTGGGGCTCCTCCGGCAGCGCGAAGCAATGCAGGGATCTTGAGCCCGCATGCCCCTTCTCAACCTCCTCCGTTGGCCTTCAGCGCCGCCATCTCCCCCTGCCGCGCGTAATCGATCCCCTCAGCGAGGATCCGCGCCGACTCCTGAGGGGCGTGGAACCCCATGCTGTTCTCCGCGCTCACATAGTCGAGCCGCCACTGCGCCTTGCGGTGCAACTCACGGGCCTGCTTCAGAGCCTCGTCGGTCGCCCCGCCCTCCCTGGCCTTCACGATCGCGTTCAGACACGCCAGCGTCGCCTCCTCGCCGCGAGCCAGCAGATCGTTGGTACGGTCCTGGATCCGCTCGACGCGGGACCGCAGCTCCTCCTCCGGATAGTTGTGGCACGTCTGGCACGACCGCGCGATGTTCAAGAGCGGGCTGCGCACATGGTGGCTGCTCACCTTGATCGCTCCCTCCCGCATGTACGGCATGTGACAATCCGCGCACGACACCCCGCTCCGTGCGTGTATGCCCTGGCTCCACATCTCGAACTCCGGGTGCTGCGCCTTGAGCAACGGCGATCCGGCGGTCTTGTGCGACCAGTCCTTCCACCCCACCTCGTCGTAATAGGCTTCGGCCTGCTCCATTCTCAGACCCTTCTGCCATGGGTAGGTCAGCCGTTTGTCCTCGCCCTTGAAGTAGTACTCCACGTGGCACTGCCCGCACGCCATCGAGCGCATCTCCTGCCGCGAGGCCTCCACATTCGGGTCGTAATCCCTCGCACGCGAGCCTTTGCGCCAGCGCTCGATGCTCGGCAGGTGCGGCACCGGATCATCGCTTTTGGCGAGCGCCGCGATCCCTTCCATGAATCCCGGCCGCGTCACGCGCAGCTGCATCGACCCGGGATCATGACAGTCGCCGCAGGAAACCGGGTGATCCACTAAAGCCGTCGCCTCCCCATACGGCATCTTGCACACCACCTCGAACCCCTTCATCAGCTGCGCCTTGCCGTTCTCCGACAGCAGGGGCTCATCGAGCTTCCCCGGAGCCCCCGCCTTGATCCCTTCCCGCCGGTACGCCTGAGGGATGCTCGCGTGACAGTGCAGGCACGCGCCGGGCTGGGGCCGCTCGGTCACTCGCTTGGTCTCGCGCTGGTCATCGAGCATGTACGCGTGTCCGCGCTCTTCCCGGAAGTCGATCGCGAACGCGTACCCATCCCAGAGCGTCTTCCACACCGGGCTCGCGTCGATCTTGCTGTACGCCTCAGATCCACCGTGCTTGGTGTGCTCGATGTCGACCGTCCGCTTGTACGAGTCGTACTGGCGAGGGAAGTTCTTGCCCCACTCGGCAGGATCGACCGTCTGCTCGGTGATGTCCACCACGCGGAAAACCGTCTCCCGCGCCTCGGCCTTGCGCGTGTTGATGTTTCCCAGCAAGGCCAGCACGACCACTGTCGCCACCGCCGCCGCGATGAACACCACCACGTACCCGGCCGCCCCGCCGCGCCGCGCCGAAGTTTTCTCGTCCTTCATGCTTTCCCTGCGCTTTCTTGGCCGACAGACCCGTTCACCTCGGACCATGACCTACCCCCTTGTGACACATCAGACAATCAGTCTCGCTCGCGTGCCCGTCACGCGCCGCCGCCGCCGCGTCGGTCCGGCCCGCCAGCACGCTCTCCACGAGAGGCTCGTGGCACCGCACGCAGTTCTCACGCACGATCGCCGCGTCCTCGCTCGTGATCCGGATCGGCTCGTGAAAGTCCTGCAGCGTGAACGCCTTGCTGTGCCGCCACCCGTGCACCGCCTTGGCCATGTACTTCCCCACCAGATCGTGCGGCACATGGCAGTCGTTGCACGTCGCGAACGCGTGGTGCGCCGACTTCTGCCACCCGTCGTACTGGTCCCGCATCACGTGGCAGTTCACGCACGCCTGCGGGTCGTTCGACATGTACGACAGCCCCTCGGCATGATCAAACGTGTACACACCCGCCCCCGCCAGCGTGCCAACCGCCCCCGCGGCGAGCCCGCGCCAGAAAGTTCGCATTGAAGCCGGTGGATGGGGCACGAGACCTCCGACCATGGGCGCAACACCATGTCGGGCACCACCATACCTCGTCGATCATCACGACGCGCCGCTGATCGACCCCGCTGGCGATCCTCCCTACCGCATCACACTCTCCACCATCCGCCGCTCGCCGGGCCCCGTCCCCTCCACTGGGATCTCCCGCAGCAGAGCGGCGATCACGTCATCGCTCGTCACGTTGTCCGCCTCGGCGTTGAAGTTCGTGATGATCCGGTGACGAAGCACCGGGGCCGCCACCGCCTTCACATGCTCGGGGGTCACGTGGAAGCTGCCGGCCAGGATCGCCTTGGCCTTGGCCGCGAGCACCAGGTACTGGCTCGCCCGCGGGCCCGCGCCCCACGCCAGGTAATCGTTCACGATCTTGGGCCGCGGAGCGTTCTCCTTGATCCGCGTCGCCCGCACCAGCCGCAGCGCGTAGCGGATCACGTACTCGGGCACCGGCGCCTCGCGCACCAGCTCCTGCACCCGCGCCACATCCGCCGCGTTCAAGACCGCCGAGGGCTTGTTCTCGCCCCCGCTCGTCGTGCGCCGGATGATCTCGACCTCCTCATCCTCCGTCGGGTACCCGATCTTGATGTTGAAGATGAACCGGTCGAGCTGCGCCTCGGGCAGCGGGTAGGTGCCTTCCTGCTCGATCGGGTTCTGCGTCGCGAGCACGAAGAACGGCGATGGCAGCTTGTGCTGCATCCCCCCCACCGTCACCTGGTGCTCCTGCATCGCCTCCAGCAGAGCGGCCTGCGTCTTGGGCGGTGTGCGGTTGATCTCATCCGCCAGGATCACGTTCGCAAAGATCGGCCCCTTGACGAACCGCAGCTCGCGCGACCCCGTCGTCTTGTCCTCTTCGATCACTTCCGTCCCGGTGATGTCGCTGGGCATGAGGTCGGGGGTGAACTGCACGCGGCTGAACGACAGGCTCACCGACCGCGCGATCGTCGAGATCAAGAGCGTCTTGGCCAGCCCGGGCACGCCCACAACCAGAGCATGCCCGCGGCAGAACATGCCGATCAGAAGCTGCTCCACCACCTCATCCTGCCCCACCACCACCTTGGCCACTTCCGAAGACAGCTTGCGGTACGCCTCGCGCACCTCCGCCACCGCCTGCTCGGGCTCGGTGGTGCGGATGACCTGGGACTCGTGAAGGGGGTCGGGCATGGGGGGGTTCCGGGAGTTCCGGGGGTTCCGGGCGGGGAGAGGTGTTTCGATCAGGATGATAGGGGCAGCCGCGGCACGGGTTTCCCACCACCAGTTTCGGCACATTCTTCTCCGGTGTTTGCCCCCGCCTCTGACCACGAGGCACCGCCATCAAGCCCTTACTTCGCCTGATCGCGAGCTAGCGGCAATCGATCGCGCGCTCCCCCGCTCTACCATCCCTCCCGTGCCCGAACTCCCCGAAGTCGAGCGCACCCGCCTGACCCTCGAGCCGTTTCTCGTGGCGCGGCTCATCGCCCGCGCCACGCTCGCTCGCGGCCGCCGCGACATCGTCACCGGGCCCGCTCGCCCCGCCGACCTGCTGCAAGGCCGCACCATCACCGAGCTCCGCCGCAAGGGCAAACAGCTCGCGATCATCGCCGAGGCCGAATCACAATCGCCGTCCCGCATCCTGCTCGTTCACCTGGGGATGTCGGGGCAGCTCTTTCACCTGCCGCCCGGCGCGCGGCCCGAGCAGCCCGACCACATCCACGCCCGCTGGGAACTCACCGAAGCATCGACCGGCTCGCCCGCGGGCACCCTCATCTTCCGCGACCCGCGCCGCTTCGGCGGGCTCTGGACGTTCGATTCACCCGCTGCGCTCAGCACACACTGGCAACCCCTCGGCCCCGATGCGCTCAACGAGGACATCAGCAGCGCCATCGCCGACCTCGCCCGCTCCGGTCGAGCCATCAAGGCCGCTCTGCTCGACCAACAGGTCCTCGCGGGCGTCGGCAACATCTACGCCGATGAATCGCTTCACCTCGCCGGCATAAACCCGACGCGCCCCTGCCGAACGCTCGGCGATGCCGAACGCGACCGCCTGGCTCGGGCCATCCCCACCATCCTCCGCCGCGCCCTCTCCGCGGGCGGATCCACGCTCCGCGACTACCGCGATGGCACCGGTGCCTCCGGGACCGCCCAGACACTCCACGCCGTCTACGGCCGAGCCAGCCTTCCCTGCCTCGCGTGTGCCAGCCCGCTGCGATCCGCCCAGATCGCCCAGCGGACCACCGTCTGGTGC
>JBIPMO010000261.1:0-4582 GCA_044369085.1 Phycisphaerales bacterium | reverse complement strand
TCGAGGAGATTCGCTGCTCATCCCCGCCGATATCGCGCCGGATCGACATCTCGATCGCGGGCTTCATCTGCTTCTGCGCCAGGTCAAAGCCCTCGCGCAGGTCCGTCTTGTACGACTCGGCCCCGAACCCCGACAGGTACGCATCGTCGTACGGCACAAGCGATGGAAGGTCCCACGGCTCGAGATCCTCGACCATCCGCCGCGGCAGCGAGTCCGAGGCGACCACGATCAGGTCATCGAAACGGTTGAACACCGTCCCGGCCGCCGATGACCAGCGGATCCGCCGCTCCTGCCGCATGCGCGTGACCGACCGGCCGTTGACCTTCGTGGTGTAGGGCACGGTGACGTAGTAGGCATCGCCGCGCTGCCCGGTGTACTGCGTCGTCGTGTCCGCGTCGTAGGTCCACGCGGGCAGGTAAAGCCCCGTCAGCCGCCCGTCCACCGCGGCCGACTTCTTCAGGTCCCCGGGCGCGAACCACAGCCCGCCCAGCCATTTCAGGAACGAATCGGTCGCCTGACGACCAGCGATCTTGAAAGGCAGCAGCGCGTGCGGCTTGATCAGCCGCCTGGACAACCCCGTCGCCACGATGGGCGAGCCGCAGAAGGGGCACTTCGTGGAAGTGCGCTGCTCCAGCCCATGCACCTGCGCACCGCACGATTCGCAGCTGACATCGATCGATTCCTGCGTCTCCTGGCGACTTGCCAGTTCATCCAGCGCAGCGCGGAAGTCCTGCTCGACCACGATGTCCACGGGCTTGGGGATCTCGTTCTCGTGGCCGCAGTGCTCGCACTTGAGCGACTGCGCCCCTGGCGAGAACTCAAGCGCCGCACCGCACTGGGCGCACGGGAAGCGCGACGGGGCACCCGAGGGCGCCGGCGTTGCGGTGTTGGATGTGTCGCGTTCGGGCATCTCCGGTGATTGTCGCAAACTTCAGCCGCGGGCGCGCATCGGCCACCTCGCTCGGAAGAGTCCGGTCAAGGCTGCCCGCCCACCTCGCGGAAATCGACATCCACCACCGACTGGTCCCCGGGAACGATGTACGGCAAGACCAGATGTGCGGGCAGCCCGAGCATGAACCCGCCCGCCTCGACCGTCGCCGATTCGCCGGCATGCTTGATGGTCTGGCTGGTACGCAGCGACATCGCGTCCCAGGGGATGCTGGCTCGCCGGTTGGGACCGAGCAGCCCAGCATCCAGCCGCAGGTGCAGGTGGGTCTCGTCGAGGACCATGCGGACCCGCACCAGCTTCGGAGAAATCACGTTCGGCCGTCGCGGATCGACCTCGCCTGTCTCGAGGCGCTGCAAGACCATCAACGCCGCCTCCTGAACGCCGCCAAGCCCCTCCGGCTGCGGCGGGAAGCGCTCGCCCAGTTCGCGCATCAGCCCGGGCCCGCCGCCCACCATGTTCGACAGGTTCGAAGCGATGACGATCACCGCCATGATGCCCACGATCAGCAGTACAGCCATTCCCATCCGCTAGCGCCTCCACGGCACGATCAGTCAGAGACAACACGGATCGCGATGAGATCCTGCACATCCAGGAGCCCGACGGGCCGCCCGGCCTCATCGACCACCGGGATCTCGTCCTGCCGGAACTCGCGCACCAGCCGGACCGCATCGCGCACCAGCGAAGACGCGGGCAGGCTGCGCGGCGAGCGCGTCATCGCATCGCGGATCGGCTTGTCCAGCGCGGCGGGGTTGCCCAGGATCATCCGCCGCAGGTCGCCATCGGTGAAGATCCCGGCCAGCGCCCCGCCCTCATCGGCGACCAGCAGCGCCCCGGGCCGTCGCCCCAGAGCCGCCGCCTGATTCAGCGCATCGCGGACCGACAGTGTCTGCTCGACCACCGGCAGCCCCGAACCGACGCGCACGCGCAGCACATCAACGATCGGCCTGAGCAGGCCCCCGAGCGTCCCGCCCGGATGCCGCCGGGCAAAGTCGTCCGCCGTGAACCGCAGCCGACGGGCCAGCGCCAGCGCGAGCGCATCGCCCAGCGCCAAGGCCGCCGTCGTCGAGCACGTCGGGGCCAGCAGGTCCTCCGCCGCCTCGCGCATGTGCCCGGTGCCCAACGCCACCGTCGCCAGCCTGGCCAGCGCGTTGCTCGGCGGCGACCCGGCATCGCCCCCGCCCGTGATGCTGATGATCGGCAGCTTGTCCTGCCGCACCACCGCCGCCAACGTCACGACCTCCTCGGTCTCGCCGCTGTGCGACAGAGCCATCAGACAGTCGGCCGGGCGGAATCGCCCAAGGTCCCCGTGGGCCGCTTCCGATGGGTGGATGTCGTGCGACGGGGCCCCGAGGCTCGACAACGTGGCGCTGATCTTCTTGCCGATCAGCCCGCTCTTGCCGAGCCCGGCGACCAGCACCGAACCGCCCTCGCGCACGCACCGCTCCATGATGTCCACCGCGCGGGAGAAGTGGGGGGCCAGCCCCGCGATCACCCCTTCGACCGCCCGGGCCTCGGCGCGCAGCACCTCCGCGGCAAAGGCCGTTTCGACGCCGCGGTCGACGGGCACGCTGGAGGGAAGTTCCGGCACCCCACTAGGGTACACTCGCTCACCGTGATGCTCACCGAGGACTATTCAGTCAGGCTCGAAGCCTTCGAGGGACCCCTCGACCTCCTTCTTCACCTGATCACGCGGGCGGAGGTCGACGTCAGCGCCATCTCGCTGGCCTCCATCACCACCCAGTACCTCCGTCACCTTGAACAGGTCGAGCGCATCGAGGTCGAACCCGCCGGTGAGTTCCTGGTCACCGCCGCCACCCTCATCGAGCTCAAATCTCGACTGCTCGTCCCGCCCGATGACGAGAGCGGTCAGGCGGGCGAGTCGTCCCTCGTCGCCCGCGAGGCCGAGAACCCCGCCACCACCCTCGTGAAGCAGCTCCTGCAGTACAAGCGATTCCGCGAGTCCGCCGCGCGCCTTGAAGAGCGCCGCGCCGCATGGGATCGCCGCTACCCGCTCGGCGCGCTCGTCGTCCCTGACCGCCCGCAGCCCGAAGGCGAGGGCGATGATGGCCCCGCGCTGGACCTCGAAGACATCTCGCTCTTTGACCTCGTGCAGGCCTACGCCCGCATCGCCGAGTCGGTCGTCTTCGAACGACTGGGCGATCACAGCGTCGTCGATGACCAGACCCCGATCGAACTGCACGCCGCCGACATCCTCGAACGACTCCGCGATGCCCCGCAGATCGCCCTCGATGCGGGCGGGGCCATGCGGCCCACCCTGCCGCTCCGCACCATCTTCTGGGGCAAGCGCCGCGGCGAGATCATCGGCCTGTTCCTCGCCGTCCTCGAACTCGTCCGCCAGCGAGCCGTCCGCGTCGTGCAGAAGCGCGACGAGGCCGAACCGATCATCGCACTCGGCGACGCCGAAGGCTCCGAAGCCTCCGCCGCAACGCGCTCGGCCGATCAGAAAGACTGAACGCGGAGGAAGACTGAGGGAAACGGAGTGTCGGATCAAGGCACCTGTGCACGCTCGTCCACGAAGCAACGATTCGCTCTGTCTCCCTCCGGCTTCCTTCGCGTTCAATGAATCAGCATTCGTAGTCCGTCGTGCAACCAAGCCCGGAGCCTCCCCATGAAAGCCCAAGACGTGCTCGCCGAAGGCATCCTCTCGACCAAGACCCTCGCCGCCCGCTACTTCGCGGGCTTCGATGAAGCCAACCGAACCCGCCAGGCCGAGCACCTTCCCAACCACTTCGCATGGAACCTCGGCCACCTCGCGCTCACCATGCACCGCGCTGCCGAGCGCATCAGCGGCAAGACAGGACTTCCCGACTCCGACTTCATCACCGGCGGTTCGCCCGCGGGCGGGGGCGATGCCCGCCGCTTCGCCACCGAATCGGTCGGTTTCGGCTCCAAGCCCGTCGATGCACCGTCGCAGTACCCCTCCTTCGACCGCTGCGTCGAGATCTTCAACGCCGCCTGCGACCACCTCGCCGCCATCGTCCGTGCCATGCCCGACAGCGAGCTTCAAGCCGGCGCCCCTTGGGGCCAGGGCCAGACCCTCCCCAAGTTCCAGATGGCCCAGCGCATGGTCTTCCACAACGGCGACCACGTCGGCCAGATCGCCGATCTCCGCCGCGCCTTCGGCTTCAAGAGCATCTTCGGCTGAAACTCACCCCAGCGACGCGAGCACATCACGCGCTGTCGCCCGCACCATCTCGTTCTCGTTCACGTCCGCCGCGATCTCGCGGATGCGCGCGAGCAACAACTCATCGCGCCGACCACGAACCGCGTTCCCCGCCACGATCAGCGCGTTGCGCTTCCACATCGGCGCTGTCGCCCGCTTGAGCGCTGTCTTCGAGAGCGCCACGCTCCGATCCTCCATCGTCCAGCCGAGCACATCGAGCAGGTCGAACGATGCGTTGCGAGTCGCGTACGCGGGATTCACTCCGGCCGCCCCATCGGGCCGCTCGCGGTTGTGCGGGCACACCTCCTGGCACACATCACAGCCGAAAAGCCACTCTCCGATCGCGATGTGCATCCCGGGATCGATCGCCGGACGCCGCTCCACCGTCAGGTACGAGATGCACCGCGACGCATCCACGCTGTAGGGCGTGATCGCTCGCGTCGGGCACG
>JBIPMO010000260.1:0-4595 GCA_044369085.1 Phycisphaerales bacterium | reverse complement strand
GATCACGAGCGCCCAGTTGGGCGGGGCGCTGTACGGCTGGCCGATGGCGGGCCCGAGGCCGTTGTGGTCGGATGCGTAGGCTCGGCAGATGATGAACATCTGGCGGAGGTTGCCCAGGCAGGCGACCGAGCGGGCGGATTCACGCGAACGGCTGAGGGCCGGGAGAAGGATCCCGATGAGGATCGCGATGACGGCCACGACCACGAGCAGTTCGATGAGGGTGAAGGCTCGGGATGTCCGAGGCGTCGCCGCGGTCACGGGTAGATCGTAGTCGCCCGTCTTGGGGGCGGGCATGAAGGCGCTGAACGCAGAGGGAAACAGAGGGAAACAGAGAGAGACAGTGTGAAGCAGAGTTCAGATGAGCCTGAGTTCACCGGCAGCAAGTGCCTTGAATCAGAAACTCCGTCTTCCTCTGTCTTTCTCTGCGTTGAATGTGTTGATGCCTCGAACACGCGATCGCTTGCTCGTGCGAGCAGGGATGGCTGCCGGTCAGCCCGCGGCCGGGGCATCGAAGAGTTTCTGCTGGTCCTTGACATCCTTGACGCGGGTGTGGAGCTCTTCGAGCTGCTTGAGGATGTCGCCGACGTTGCGGAACTGGTAGTACTCGCTCGCGAAGCGGACGTAGGCGATCTCATCGAGGTCGCGGAGCTTGCGAGCGACCATCTCGCCGATGATGCGGCTCTCGACCTCGCGGTCGTAGGTGCGGTGGAGTTCATCCTCGACCTCATCGACGAGGTGGAGCTTGGTCTCTTCGGGGATGGGTCGCTTGCCGCAGGCCGAGAGGACACCGCGGAGGATGTTCTCGCGGTTGAAGGGGACTCGGCTGCCATCTTTCTTGATGACGGTGAGGCGGACGGTCTCTTCGACGCGCTCGTAGGTGGTGAAGCGCTTGTGGCAATCGACGCACTGGCGGCGGCGGCGGATGACGCGGCCCGCTTCGCTGGAGCGGCTGTCGATGACCTTGTCGTTGTCCTTCTGGCAGTAGGGGCAGATCATGGGGCAACCAAGCGTTGGGAGGGCGATGGACTACGACAGGTTGGGGACGGTCCCCCGAATCGACTGGTACTTTCCCACGAAAGCCCCGGTGTCGTCAAAAAGGGTACCCCAACCCCTTGCGGCATCCGCTCGGACCCCCTACGCTTAGCCCCCATGAAGAACGTGCCCGCCAGTGCCCGAACTACGACCACCCTGACGAGCTGCGCTCTGCGCGGGTGACGCCGGCCACCCGACTGCTTGAACTCACCCCACGCCCGGCCCTTGCCGGGCGTGTTTGTTTGGGTGAGGAAGGCATCGAGGCATCCAGCCATCGAGGCATCGAGGGGGAGGCGGGGAGGGGGCAGGGATCGAGGGAAGGAAGGCACTGATTGAAGATTTGAGATCTGAGATTTGAGATTTGAGAACAGGGATCGGGGATCAGGGATCAGGGAAAAGAGAACGGGGGACGGGGAACAGGGAACAGGGAACGGGGATCGAGGCGGGAAACACTGAATCAGGAAAGCGAGCGAGCCAATGCCGACCATCACACTTCCAGACGGATCCAAGAAATCATTCGACGGGCCGGTGACCGCGATGCAGGTCGCGCAGTCGATCGGGGCGGGGCTGGCCAAGGCCGCTCTGGGCTGCAAGGTCGATGGCGAGCTGCGGGACCTTTCGACCGTGCTCGACCGCGACTGCGGGCTGGCGATCGTTACGCCGACCAAGCGCGACAAGTCGGTGGATCCGGATGCGCTGTTCCTGATCCGGCACTCGGCGGCGCACGTGATGGCCGAGGCGATCCAGGATGTCATCGGGAAGGATGTGCAGCTGGCGTACGGCCCGCCGACGGAGACGGGGTTTTTCTACGACATGTTCGTCCCCGCGGGGAAGACGCTGTCGAGCGATCACTTCGAGGCGATCAACGCGCGGATGGCGGAGATCATCAAGGAGGATCGGGCGTTCACGCGGTATGAAGTCGCGGCGGGCGATGGGCTTCCCAAGCTCAAGAGCGAGGGGAACAAGTACAAGGTGGACAACGCCGAGCGCGCTCTTGGGATGCCCTCATCGGTGTACCAGGGGAGCAAGCCCGCGTTCGCGGATGCCATGTCGGAGCGGGCACCGAAGGCGGCGAGCCTGAGCTTCTATGCCAACGGCGCGCCGGGCAAGAACTGGGAAGACCTGTGCCGCGGGCCTCATGTGCCGAGCACCGGGCGGATCGGGGCAGCGCGGGTGATGTCGCTCGCATCGTCGTACTGGCATGGCGATGAGAACTCGGACCGGCTGACGCGTGTGTACGGGACGGCGTTTGCGACGCAGGCGGAGCTTGATGCGTACCTGAACCAGATGGAGCAGGCGCGGGCCCGGGATCACCGCGTGATCGGCAAGAAGCTGCAACTCTTCCACATCGATGAGGATGTCGGGCAGGGGCTGATCCTGTGGACACCCAAGGGGGCGGTGGTGCGGAAGGAACTGCAGACATTCATCGCGGCCGAGCTGCGCAAGCAGGGGTACACGGAGGTGTTCACGCCGCACATCGGCCGGCTGGAGCTGTACAAGACCAGCGGGCACTACCCGTATTACAAGGATGCGCAGTTCGCGCCGATCGTGGAGCGCGATGAGCTGGACCGTCTCGCGGGAGAGGGCTGTTCGTGCGCTGAGATGATGCACCGGATCGAGGGTGTGCCCAAGCGGCTCGCCGACGGGATCAATGAGCGGGCCAAGACGACGGTGATCGAGAAAGACCGCGTGATGCCCGATGAGCAGTTGATCTCCGGCTTCCTGCTCAGGCCCATGAACTGCCCGCACCACGCGAAGATCTACGGGTCGAGCCAGCACTCGTACCGCGACCTGCCCGTGCGTTTGGCCGAGTTCGGGACGGTGTACCGGTGGGAGCAGTCGGGCGAGCTGAACGGGATGACGCGCGTGCGCGGGTTCACTCAAGACGATGCGCACCTGTTCTGCGCTGAGGAGCAGGTGCCGGCGGAGATCCAGGGGTGCCTGTCGCTGGTGAAGGTGATCTTCGCGACGCTTGGGATGAAGGATTATCGCGTGCGTGTCGGGCTTCGTGATCCCAACGCGAGCAAGTTCACCGGGAGCGCGGAGAACTGGGACAAGGCCGAGGCCGCGTGCCGTGCGGCGGCGGCGAGCCTGGGGGTGCAGTTCTCGGAAGAGCCGGGCGAGGCGGCGTTCTATGGCCCGAAGATCGACTTCGTCGTGCGCGACGTCATCGGGCGCGAGTGGCAGCTCGGCACCGTGCAGGTCGATTACGGCATGGCGGTCCGCTTTGACCTCTCGTACATCGGGGCCGACAACAAGTCGCACCGGCCGGTGGTCATCCACCGCGCCCCGTTCGGGAGCATGGAGCGGTTCATCGGCGTGCTGATCGAGCACTTCGCGGGAGCGTTCCCGACGTGGCTGAGCCCCGAGCAGGTGCGGGTGCTGCCGATCAGCGAGAAGAGCAATGAGTACGCGGATCTGGTGCTCGCGACGCTGAAGGCGGCGATCCCGACGATCCGCGCGACGGTGGATGCATCGAACGAGCGGGTTCAGGCGAAGATCAAGATCGCGGCTGAGGAGAAGGTGCCCTACATGCTGGTGGTGGGCCCGCGTGATGCGGAGACGCGGAGCGTGTCGCTGCGTGTGCGCGGGGTGGAGAAGGATCTCGGGGCGCGTCCGCTCGACGGGTTCATCGCGGAGCTGAGGGCGGAGATCGAGGAGAGGCGGGCGGGACTGATGGCGGAGTAAGCCATCTGCAGCGAGCCTACTTCGCGAACGCTTCCTCGAACAGCGCCTTCATCGCGGCCCACGAGCGGGCATCGGCCTTGTCGTTGTACATCGCGCCGGGGATCTTGTAGGCATCGACCGCGCGGTTGGTGAAGGAGTGGACGGCGTTGCCGTACTCGATGAAGGCGTAGTCGGCGGCGGCGGCCTTCATTTCGGCGCGGAAGGCAGCGCGATCGGCTTCGGGGACGAAAGGGTCATCGAAGCCGTTGCACACGAGGATGCGGGCCTTGACCGTGCTCGCCTGGGCGGGGCTTTTGGTGGTGAGGTTGCCGTGGAAGGAGACGACGGCGTTCACCTCGGCGCCCGAGCGGGCGAGTTCGAGGACGGTCGAGCCGCCGAAGCAGTAGCCGATGGCGGCGGTGCGGGCGGGGTCGACTTCGGGGCGGGCCTTGAGGACACCGAGCCAGCCATTGATGAGGGCTCGCAGGGCGGCGGGGTCGGCGTAGACGCCGCCCGCGAGTTTGCCCGCTTCTTCAGGGGTGTTGACGGTTTTGCCATCACCGTACATGTCGACGGCGATGGCGATGTAGCCGAGTTCGGCGAGCATTTTGGCTCGGGTCTGGGCGTAGTCGTTGCATCCCCACCATTCGTGGACGACGAGCACGCCCGGGCGTTTGGCTTTGATGGCGTCATCGTGGGCGATGAAGCCCTTGTAGGTCTTGTCGTTCTGCTTGAACTCGATGGGGTCGAGGCGGATGGCGGCGGTGGCGGTCTGCGCGGCGAAGAGCGCGGTGATGAGCACGAGCGAGGCGGCGATGACCGGGAAGTTCATGGGGAATGTCCTTGCGTGGTGGGGCGTGCGACCGTCGCAGTTTAGCCGGGCGCGGCCGGCCGGA
>JBIPMO010000259.1:0-4597 GCA_044369085.1 Phycisphaerales bacterium | reverse complement strand
CGGTGCCGGGCTTGTACAGGAACTCGGTCTGCACCTCGAAGGTGAAGTGGAAGTTCTTGGTCTCGCGGGCGGAGTTGCCGAAGAGGTCGTTGTTGACCGGGAAGAAGCCGCCCCGCGTCGAGTAGAGGGGGTCGGTCCGGTCGTCAAAGACGTACATGTTGGTGCCCGAAGTCCGGCGCAGCGTCAGCGTCAGCTCCTTCGAGAGGTTCACCCCCGGCACATCCCGGTACCACTGGCGGTAGGACTCGGCCGAGGTGATGGCGCCGGGGTCGGCGTTGCCCGAGTACGAGCCCGCGACATCTCCCAACGAGGAGTTGTACTGGGACGGGTGGATGTTCTTGTTCGCGCTGGTGCGCCACTGGGAGGAGACCTTGCGTCCCCCGCCCTGGAACACGGGTTTCCTGTCGGCGTCGAGGGTTGGGGCGATGTTGTTCATGTAGTGGCCGAACCCGCCCGCGGGCCGGCGCTCAAAGTCGGTGTGGCCGCCCGTCACCGTGCGCTCCTGGAAGTCGCGGACGACCCCGGTGAGACGGATCTCGCCGGGCAGGTCTGAATAGCGATCGACCTCTTGCCCATCGGGGCGCGCCTGGGTCGTCGTCGGGCCGGGGAGCAGGAGTGCACCCGCGGCGACCGCCAGCCCCATCGCCGTGAGCCCGCCGAATGTTGAGACCTTGGAGATCATGACAAAGCACTCCTGGCGTCGGTCCTGCGTTCCCGATCCGATCCGCTCGGGCCGGGGGCCTGCCCGTGCAGGCCTGCGGTCGGACGCGACGACCGCAACGAGAACTTCCAAAGTGCGGCGACCAGGTGGAAGCGAACGGGGCCGTTTTTTCCCGCGTCGGTTCGGCCTGTGCCGAAGAGGAAAGAACGGTCCGCAAATGTGCGGGCCGGGCGGTCGTGGAGGCCGATCGGGCCGCGCCGCTTCTCGCGGGCGGCGCTACCATCGCCCGTGGGCGGGCCTGTGGAGGCGGACTTTGGACGCATTTGTCATTCAGGGCGGCATCCCACTCCGGGGATCGGTCACCATCAACGGATCCAAAAACGCCACGCTGCCACTCATGGCCGCGGCGCTCCTCACCGACAAGCCGGTCACCCTGGAAGGTGCCCCCGAGCTCGCCGACATCAACAACCTCCGCCGCCTCCTCACCGAGCTGGGCTGCTCGGCGGAATGGGAGCAGCGGGGGGGGCTGCACAACCTGCGGCTCCACACGCGCGATGAGTCCAACTGCCACGCGCGCTACGACATCGTCCGCACCATGCGCGCAAGCATCTGCGTGCTTGGCCCCATGCTGGCCCGCCGCGGGCAGGCACGCGTCTCCATGCCCGGCGGCTGCGCGATCGGCGAACGTCCGGTCGATCTCCACCTCCGCGGCCTCGCGGCTTTGGGCGCCGAGATCACCCTCGACGGTGGCGACATCCACGCTCGCGTTCCCAAGTCCGGGCGACTCAAGGGAGCCCGCATCTTCCTGGGTGGAGCGTTCGGGCCGACGGTCCTGGGCACCAGCAACGTCATGTGCGCCGCCGCTCTGGCCGAAGGGGTGACCGTCATCGAGAGCGCTGCCTGCGAGCCCGAGGTGGTCGATGTCGCCGACCTGCTGATCTCCATGGGTGCCCACATCCGAGGTGCGGGCACCCCCCGCATCATCATCGAAGGGGTCAAGGAGCTCGGCGGCGCCACCCACCGCGTCATCCCCGACCGCATCGAGGCGGGCACCTACATGATGGCCGCGGCCGTCACCAACGGAAAGGTCACCCTCGAGCACTGCCCGATCGATGACCTGCTCGCCGCCGTTCAGCACCTCGAACAGGCCGGTGTCCACATCCGCTGCCGCGAAGAATCCGCCGACCCCGCATCGCGCCGCGTCCGAGCGACGGTCGAGATCACCAGCGACCGCATCCTCAAGCCAACCCAGATCACCACCCAGCCCCACCCGGGCTTCCCCACCGACCTGCAGGCCCAGATCATGGCGCTCCTGAGCCTCGCCGATGGCAACAGCATCATCACCGAGCGCATCTACCCGCAGCGATTCCTGCACGTCGCCGAGCTGTCGCGAATGGGAGCCCGCATCCACCAGCAGTCGGGCACGGCGGTCGTCACCGGAGTTCGCGAGCTTGTCGGTGCCCCGGTCATGGCGAGCGACCTTCGCGCTTCGGCCTCGCTCGTCGTCGCGGGCCTCGCCGCCCGCGGCCGCACCACCGTGCTCCGCGTCTATCACCTCGACCGTGGCTACGAGAAGATGGAGAACTCGCTGCGGGCCCTGGGCGCGGAGATCGAACGCGTCGACGACAAGGACCTGCCGACCAACGGACATCTCGCGGACTGATGGCTAGTCCTCACGCCGCGCCGAGCACAAGTGCGGCGTTCTGCCCGCCCAGTGAACCCGAGCACACCAGCACCCGGCGCAGCTTTGCCGGACGTCCCTCCGCGGCCCCGGCGGCGATGCCCGTCTGGGCCGACCCCGCGTGCAGCCGAGCTGGCAACCGTTGTTCCTTCAGAGCCATCGCTCCGATGCAGGCCGCGATCGCCGCGCTCCCCGCCGTCGTGTCCCCCGTGTTGGGAGCGAACGTGATGATGGGAACATCGGCCAGCCGGTCGCCGAAGACGTGCCGCAGAGCGTGGGCCTCTTCATCATCGCTGGCACGCTGACCGATGCCGCGCGGGACGATCGCATCGATCTCGGTCGGCTTCACACCCGCATCATCCAGCGCGTTCTCGATCGCCGCGATCAGCCCCTCGGCCCGGCGGGCCGGGTCCTGCGTGTTGGGAGAGTGACCCGCGCCGAAGCCCAGCAGGGCGGCGTGAGCCTTCGCCCCGCGTGCGGCCGCCGTGTCCGCCGCTTCCAGCAGCACGATCCCCGCGCCTTCGCCCAGGATCGTCCCCCGCCCGTCCGGGTCGAACGGGCGAACATGCTTCCACGCATCTGTCTCCCCCGCGGCCACCCGGGCCGGGGCGAGGCGCTCGGCCAGCGTCATGCGCATGAAGCCCATGGGGTTGACCTTGCTCTCGGCCCCGCCCGCGAACGAAAGGTCGGCATCGCCGCGCTCGATCACGCGCATCGCCTCGCCGATCGAGAGCGCCCCGCTCGCCTCGCCGCAGGTGATGGTGTTCGATGGCCCGCACGCCTCGTGGATGATCGTCACATGGCAGGCGAGCATGTTGGGGAGATACTTGAGCAGCCAGAGCGGGGTCAGGTTCTCCATCCCCCCGCGGCCCCATTGCTCGTACGAGAATGTCCCGTTCTCATCCGTGGCCGTGACCATCGCGGCCGTCAGCTCGGGGATCTCGGCCGCGATCAGCCCCGCCCCGATCGAGCAGCCGATCCGCTGGCTCGCGTAGGTCGTCGCCTGCCCCTCTTCAGCGTTGCCGCGCGTGAAGATGCCCGCATCTTCCACGGCCGCCTTGGCGGCCCCGACCGCGAGCTCGATGTCCCTTGCCATCACCTTCACCGCCTTGCGGTAGTGCTTGGGGACGTGGTCCTTGGCCGAGAAATCAGCGGCCTCGCCCGCGGCGTGGCAGACAAACCCGCTGGGGTCAAACCGCGTGATCCGCTGCAGGGATGACCGCCCGGCGCACAGCGCTTCCCAGAGCGGCTTCACGCCGTAGCCGAACCCGGTGACCGTGCCCAAACCAGTGATGACGACGCCTCGGGGCATAGGGGGGATTGTAGGCGGTCACCGGTTGGTTACCCTCTGGGCATGTCCTCGATCGCCCGCGTCGATCTGAAGGTCGGGATGGAGATCCACGTCGAACTCGCGACGCGGACCAAGATGTTCACGCGCGTCGCCTCGCCCGCCCATGCCATGGCGGGCGAGCCCGAGCCCAACACGCTCATCGACCCGGTGGTCCTGGGCCTGCCCGGGGCCCTGCCCGTGCTCAACAAGGCCGCGATCGATATGTCCATCATGGTCGGGCTGGCGCTGGGCTGCTCCATCGCCCCCTTCACCAAGTGGGACCGCAAGTCCTACTTCTACCCCGACCTGCCCAAGAACTACCAGATCAGCCAGTACGACCTGCCGCTCTGCTTCGATGGCTCGGTCGATGTGGCGATGCCCGGCGAAGGGGATGGCGAAACCTCCATCCGCATCGGCATCATCCGCGCTCACCTCGAAGAAGATGCGGGCAAGCTGCTGCACGAAGCGCCGGGCGGGCACGCCATCGACCACTCCATCATCGATCTCAACCGCGCCGGCACCCCGCTGCTCGAGATCGTCACCGCCCCGGACTTCACCAGCGCCGATCAGGTCGTCGCCTTCGCCCAGATGCTCCGCAACACCTGCCGCTTCCTGGGAGTCACCGAGGGGGTCATGCAGAAGGGGCACATGCGCTTCGAGCCCAACATCAACTGCGTGCTCATCTTCGATGATGGCCGCCGCGTGGTCACCCCCATCGTCGAAGTGAAGAACCTCAACTCGTTCAAGAGCCTCCGCGGCGCGATCGACTACGAACTCCGCGAGCAGCCGCGCCGCTACCTGGAAGATGGCCGCGTCATGGCCGCCGGCGCCAAGACCACCCGCGGCTGGGATGATGTCACCCTCACCACCTTCCTACAGCGCGAAAAAGAAGATGCCCACGACTACCGCTACTTCCCCGATCCCG
>JBIPMO010000258.1:0-4598 GCA_044369085.1 Phycisphaerales bacterium | reverse complement strand
GCCCATGCCCCGTTTATGCAATCTGGTTGCATCTACTTGACCGCCGACGACTCCCCGCCGACAATCACACCATGCACGGGACCGACCCAATCAAGAAGCCCCTCATCGCGCCGTGGGCCATGTGGATCTTCATCATCGGTGTGTCATCCATGGTCGCCGTCTCCGCCATCAACACCATCCGCCGCGAATCAGCCTCCAACGAGCCCCAAGCGCCAGCGCGGGGTCTTCCTGCATCCGATTCCCAACGCGAACCCGGCCCGCTCCGCATCGTCGCGACCCTGCCGCCCCTGCTTTGGGTCGCCAAGCAACTCGCCCCGCCCGATGCCCAGTTCACCCTCCTGGTCCCGCCCGGGCAGGGCTGCCACGGCATCGAACTCGTCCCCTCGCAGATCGCCGCCACCAGGCGAGCCGACCTCGTCCTCATGGTCGGTGCGGGCCTCGAACCCCAGCTCGAAGACATGACCACCCCGCACGAGCAACGCCGCATCGTGCTCGCCGCATCGCTCCCCCCAGGCGAACCCCTGCTCGAAGAAACCCACAACCACAACCACAACCACAACCACAACCACACCCACGACCACGCACACGACCACCCAGCCGACCCCCACGCCTGGCTCGACCCCCAGGTCATGCTCCGATTCATCGATCAGGCCGCCGCACAGTTGAGCGAGCAATCCCCCGCCGATGCTCCGGCCACCCAGGAACGAGCCGAGCGCGCCAAGCTCACCGTCCGCCGCATCGACCAGCTCTACCGCGAGCGTCTCACCGCGCTCCCCACCAAAACCATCGTCACCCACCACAACGCCTGGGCCTACCTCGCTCGCCGCTACGGTCTCGAAGTCGCCGCTGTCATCCAGCCCATGCACGATGTCGAGCCAACCCCGGGCGATGTCGCCGCCGCCGCCGATGCCATCCGCGCCCGCGGTGTCCACGCCATCTTCGTCGAGCCCCAGTTCTCCCGAGCCGCCGCCGACAGGATCGCCGCCGCCACGGGCGCCCGCGTCCTCACCCTCGATTCACTCGGCGATGGAGACTGGCCCGAGATGATGGAACGCAACCTCGATGCGCTCATTCAAGGCCTTGCGACCAAGTAGCCCCGCCCGCGTGCCCGAACACAAGCACGCTCGCCGCTTCCCGTAGACTCGAAGCCGTCGTTCGCTTCGGACCACGCCGCATGACCACCCCCGCCGTGCTCTTCGACAACGTCTCGTTCACCTACCCACGCGGCGGGGTGGCCCTCGAACGCATCTCCCTCCGCGTCGAGCCGGGCGAGATGCTCGCCATCGTCGGCCCCAACGGCGGCGGCAAAAGCACCCTCCTCAAGATCCTCCTCGGCATGCTCACCGGCTACGACGGCCGCGTCGAGGTCTTCGGCCAATCCCCCGAAGCCGCTCGCCGCCAGGGAACCATCGGCTGGGTCCCCCAGCGCAACGAGGCCGAGATGTCCTTCCCCATCAGCGCCCGCCAGGCCGTGGCCATGGCCGCCGAGCGCGCATGCTCGGGCTGGCGCACCCCGACCGCCGAGATCCGCTCGCGCGTTGAGCAATCGCTCGCGCGAACAGGCGCTGCCGAATACGCCGATGCCCCCGTCGGATCGCTCTCGGGCGGGCAATGGCAGCGCGTCATGATCGCCCGCGCCCTCGCCATCGCGCCACGCATCCTCGCCCTCGATGAACCCCTCACTGGCATCGACGCAGCGGGCCAGTCAAGGTTCGGCCAGATGCTCCGAGCCCTCCACAAAGACCTCGGCCTCACCATCCTTCTGATCAGCCACGACCTCCGAGCCATCGCCGGCGCCGCCGCCAACGCGGGGGGGGCAGGAACTGGCGGCAGCGGGGGCGCCGACCGCGTCGCCTGCCTCCGCCGCACCCTGCACTTCCACGCCGCCCCGCAGGGCATCACCCCCCAGGTCCTCGCCAGCGTCTTCGAGCACGACCTCGCCGATGTCTTCGGTGAGCTCCACATCGATGCCCACCGCGCAGTCGAGTGCGCCCACGAGCACCCCGTCAAGCTCACCACCCCGAGGGATGCCTGAGTGCGCACCTTCGACTACCTCACCGGCCCCGATGCCTCGCTCTTCCTCCCCGCCGTCTTCGCGGGCATCGCCATCGCCCTCTCCTGCGGCACGCTCTCGGTCTTCGTCGTCCTCCGCCGCCTCGCCTTCATCGGCCACGGCGTCTCGCACGCGGCCTTCGGCGGTGTCGGCGTCGCCGCCGTCCTCGGGCTCGTCGGTGGAGCCGCCATGACCACCGCCCAGACCCTCGGCTACTTCACCATCGTCGGCGGCTTCTGCCTCGCCGCCGCCCTCTCCATCGCATGGCTCAGCGAACGCCGCGGCACCGCCGCCGTCCGCGAAGACACCATCATCGGCATGACCCTCGTCGCCTCCATGGCCCTCGGTGCGCTGCTCCTGCACCAGGCCGCCCGCACGGGCCGAGCCGGCGCGGGCGCCTCCCTCGAAGGCTCGCTCTTCGGCGCGATCCTCGGCGTCGGGCCCATCGATGCCGCCGCCGCCTGGGCGGTTGCCATCCTCGTCGCCACCATCCTCTGGACCATCCGCCGCCCGCTCGTCTTCTGGGCCTTCGATGAGAACGCCGCCCGAGCCTTCGGCATCGACACCCTCCGCACACGACTCATCCTGATGGCCATGCTCGGCATCGCCATCGTCGCCGCCATGAAACTCGCGGGCGTCATCCTCGCCACCGCCCTCCTCGTCATGCCCGGCGCTGTCGCCCTCCGCCTCTCGCAGAAAATCGGCACCGTCCTCGCGCTCTCCGTGGCTACCGCGCTCCTGGGTGTCCTCGGAGGCCTCATCCTCTCCTTCGAACTCGACTGGCCCACCGGGCCCAGCGTCGTCGCCATCCTCGTCGCCATCATGGCCGTTGCGAGCGTCGCCCGGCGATAAGAAGCTTCAACGCAGAGGAAGACAGAGCACGCAGAGCCGACAACGGCGAGCCCAATCCGCCTGGATGCTGGATCCCTAGATCCTCCGGTCCCCGGTCCCTGATGCCTTCTCCCTTCTCCCTTCTCCCTTCTCCCTTCTCCCTTCTCCCTTCTCCCTGATCCCTGATCCCTGATCCCTGATCCCTAGCCCCTTCATCCATCCGCCCGTCAGGGCGAGCGATGGTTGCCAGGGGCCGCGAGTCTTCGAGCGCGCCCCTGGAAGACGCCCCCTGCATCCATCGCCCGGAGGGCGAACGAGGCCCGCTGCCAACCCACTTCCACGGAAACTCGTTTGCACTGTCCTTCCATCGAAGACCACAAGCGGCGGGCAACAACAAACAAACACATCCCCCTCCGTCTCCCTCCGCGTTCAATCCCCTTCAATCCCGTCCAACCCCACCCGCTATCGTGTCCCCATGAAAGCCGAACGCCTCCTCGCCGAACTCGACCGCCTCCGCAAGGATGTCCCCAAGGACCCCGCCGACCTCGAATGGCTCACCCTCCACCACGTCTTCGCCTTCGTCTCGTACAAGATGGGCGACTTCAAGAAGTACGTTCAGGAACAGGACGAAAAGGGCGCCTTCGCCGACCACGACGAAGACTGACAACGAGCCCGGGGCGCAAAGCCCCGGGCCCGCCATCGCACCCGCGGCAAGTGGGGGAATCGCGCGGCCGACCGTTCCCCCGCCAAGCACCAACGAGCCCCGCACTCCGCCACTTTTCGTTTGACTTCCGTCAATTCCGGCCGATACTTCCCCTGTCACGGCACGACCCCGCCGGTCGGGCGAGAAATCGCCCGCACGATCGCGAGGCACGACCATGATCGACCGTCGCCCAGGTACTCCGGGCGGCGGGCGCTGTGCCCGGCAGCGACGGCGGCCGGGGAGAATCGGCCGACCTCTGAGGCTTTCACCGCCTCAAGTCGGAAGGGCGTTCTCAGAAGGAGGTGATCCAGTGACCAATGGTGACAGTTTCAAGGGGCTGCGCGGCTAACCGCAGTTCGACGGAGCTGCGCTAGCGCAGCCCGCGCAATCCAATGCGACCAGGGCCGATCCATACAAGGGTCGGCCCTGCGTCTTTTTCCACCACACGAGTATCGTCAGCGCCGCTTCCCAACAGCGTCCAAAGCGCCACGACCACAACCACCAAAGTTCCTCTCTGCGCCTCTGAGCCTCTGTGGTTACTGCCCCCCGCGCTCCCCGCCGCCCGCACGTCGCTCCCCGCCCTCTTCCTCATCCCGCCCGCGGCGGTCCGGCAACCGCTTCACCTGCTCGGGCGTCAGCACCGCCTTCAACTGCTCCAGCGCCCGATCCTCCACCGTTCGCCGCTGCGTCCGCGCTTCGCGCACCCCATCGTTCCCGCCCCCCATTCCCATCAGGTCGCGGACCGTCATCGTCTTCTCGCTCTCCTCCACCGCCTCGGCCCACTTCTTGTTGATCGAAGCTGCCTCGCGCTCGAACGTCGCCCGCACCTCCGCCACGCGAGCCTTCTGCTCCGCCGTCAGGTCCTCAAACCCATCGGCGATGTCCATCGCCCGCGCCGCGTACGCGGGCCGGTACACCCGCGGGAACGATCGCTCGCGGAACGTCGCCTCAAACTTCGCCTGCTCGCCCTCGGGCAGCATCCCCTGCAACTGCCGAGCGTACTTGCGGTTG
>JBIPMO010000045.1:0-14301 GCA_044369085.1 Phycisphaerales bacterium | reverse complement strand
GTGCCCGTTGCGTTCCTCGTCGTTCGCGGGACGCAGTGGCTGATGGGGACGCAGAACACCATGATCTGGCTCATGGCCGGGCTGTACCAGGGGCTGATTCTGCTCATCGGGGTGGTGATCGCCGTTCAGCCGCGCGAGCGGCCCGCACGCTTCCCCTGCCGCCGCTGCCACTACGACCTGACGGGCAACGAATCGGGGATCTGCCCTGAGTGCGGGGCCCATGTCGAGGTGGCGCCGCCGCCCGCGGTGGTGGCGAAGTAGGGAGCGCATCATCATTGCAGCGTTGCGTGATGGCGAGGCTCTGACCGTTCGCCGATGAGCCCAACCGATAGCATGGCGACCATGAACATCCTCGTCACCGGCGGCGCCGGCTACATCGGGTCTCACGCCTGCAAGCGGCTGCTCGCCGAGGGGCATTCGGTTGTTGTGATCGACAACCTGTTCCGCGGGCACGCCCGAGCGATCGAGCTGCTCCGCACCATCCCCGGGGTCACGCCCGAACGGCTCGCCTTCTACCAGGTGGATGTGCAGGACCGCCCGGCGCTCGAGCGGATCATCACGCAGCACAAGGTCGAGGCGGTGATCCACTTCGCCGCGCTCGCGTACGTCCGTGAGAGCATGGACCAGCCGCTCGCGTATTACCGCGCCAACACCGCCGCGGCGGTCTCGCTGCTCGAAGCGATGGACGCCACGGGGGTGCAGCGGCTCGTGTTCTCGTCGACTTGCGCCACCTACGGCGAACCCGACCCATCGCTGATCCCCATCCGCGAGGACTGCCCGCAGAAGCCCATCAACCCCTACGGCTGGTCCAAGCTGTTCATCGAGCGCATGGCCGATGACTTCATGGCCGCTCGACGAGCGGCGGGCAAGCCCTTCG
This sequence comes from Phycisphaerales bacterium, assembly GCA_044369085.1. Taxonomy (GTDB): domain Bacteria; phylum Planctomycetota; class Phycisphaerae; order Phycisphaerales; family UBA1924; genus JAEUIV01. Next base: position 13,424 of record JBIPMO010000045.1, on the reverse strand, counting down.
CCGTGGCCATGCTCCGCTACTTCAACGTCGCGGGCTGCGACCGCTCGGGGCTGCTGGGTGAGGACCACGTCCCCGAGACGCACCTGATCCCGATCATCCTGCAGGTGCTGCTCGGCAAGCGCGACTGCCTGACGATCTTCGGCACCGACTACCCGACGCCCGATGGAACGTGCGTGCGCGACTACATCCACGTTGAGGATCTTGTGGATGCGCACGCCGTGGTGCTCACGAGCCTCGACCCATCGAAGCACGATGTGCGGAAGTACAACCTGGGCATCGGCCGCGGGATCTCGATCCGCGAGGTGATCGCCTCGGTGGAGCGCGTCTCGGGCAAGAAGGTCACGACCAAGGATGGGGCTCGCAACCCCGGCGACCCGCCCACGCTGATGTGCGACCCCACGAAGATCGAGCGCGAGCTCGGCTGGCGAGCGAGCCTGCGCACGATCGATGAGATCGTCGCCACCGCGTGGTCCTGGTTCAGCGCGAACACGACCGGCTATCGCTGAGAAGATGCGCAAGCTCGCTGGTGGTCTCGGTCGCGGCGCGGGATCGGCATCGCGATCTGAGACCGCTTGCATGACACCGGACCGACAAAATGCTGGAACCCGCGGCATCCGTGTGCGAATCACTATCCGTCCGAGACAAGTGATTCCTGCTCGATCCCAGGCACAGGGTGAGTTTGGTGGAGTGGAGAGAGACGACCGCCCCTGTGACGCGGGTTGACTCAGGTGAGGAGGGCTTTGTCCACGGGCGCTGCCGTGCATGAAAGTGTCCGGCACGCCCCGCCCCTTCAGATAACCGAGCGTTCTTCCTTCTGTGGCGAGAGCCACCGGTCGCGAGCGGCACCGCGACCGGTGCTCTCGTGTTTTTGCGCAGGGCATGGGGCCGCGAGGGAACGCCACGAGCGCGAGAGGCACCGGATGCGCTCACCCTCGCTGGCCCGCTTCGACCGCCGCGATAGACTGCGGCCATGCTGCGACTCCCGATCGCTCGTTGCTTCCCCTTCCTGCTCGTGGTTCTCGCTTTCGCGGTGGCCCCGGCCATCGCCGATCGCGACCTGGTCCGCGAGCGCTCCAAGTCCGCGAGCGTGGCGCTCGGCGAACTCTCCGAGGATGCGCTGCGGTTTCACCAGGTGGTGACCGCATTGGCCGACCCGTTCTTCGAAGGGCGCTCCCCCGATGTGCGCGGCAACGGGTTCGCCGCCGAATACGTCCGCTTCTATTTCCAGCGAGCGGGGCTCTCGGCCGCCTTCGCTCCCAGCGCCGAGGCGTCCGCATCCCCAGACTCCGCCTGGTTCCAGCCCTTTGAAGTCCCGGGCGAGGTCGAGGTCAAGACCGCCTTCGCCGCCGCGGCTCTCCCCGATGGCGCGGCCACCTACTACCCGGAGAAGGATTTCAACCCGCTCGGCTTCAGCGGCAACGGCGATTGCACCGGCCCGCTCGCCTTCGTCGGCTACTCCATCGCGGGCGGGCCCGAGGGCTACACCTCTTACAAGCCCGATGACAGCCTCGCGGGCAGGATCGCCATCATCTTTCGCTACGAGCCCGTCAACGACCAGGGCAAGAGCAGGTGGACCACCTTCGATGGCTGGTCGCGCCACGCAGCTCTGATGGAAAAAGTCGGCGAGGCGGTGACGCGCGGCGCCATCGGCATCGTGCTCGTCAACCCGCCTGGTGTCGATGACAAGCGTGCCAAGGTCCTGGAAACCACCAAGGCCACACGCTTCGGCAGGCCCATCGGTGTGCCCGCGATCATGCTCGGCAACGATGCCGCCGCCTCGCTGCTCAAGGCCGCGTCGGGCAAATCAATGGAAGAACTCCGCACGCTCGCCGATGCGGGCGGCCACGGCGCGATACCCCTCAACCCCGATGCGGTCCTCAAGATCGATATCAGCATGGACCGCGCCAAGATGGCCACGCGCAACGTCGGCGGCGTCGTCCCCGGTCGCGGCTCGCTTGCGAGCGAGTACATCGTCATCGGTGCCCACTACGACCACGTCGGCTACGGCTACGTCGGCGGCTCGAACCCCGGCGACCAGGGCAAGCTCCACCCCGGGGCCGATGACAACGCCAGCGGCACCGCGGGCCTCATCCTGCTCGCTGAGCGCTTCAAGGCGGCCTACGACACCGCCCCATCCGACCAGCCGATGCGCTCGATCCTCTTCCTGGCCTTCAGCGCTGAGGAGATGGGCCTGCTCGGCGCGGATCACTACGTCAAGAGCGGCCACCTCGATGCCTCCAAGATCGCCGCCATGATCAACATGGACATGATCGGACGCATGCAGGGCACCAAGCTCGAAGTCGCGGGCATGGGCACCGCCGCCGAGTTCGATGCCCTCCTCAAGCCCCTCTACGATGCCAGCGGCCTGGATGTGCGAGCCAGCGCCAGCGGCATGGGCCCTTCCGACCACGCCTCGTTCCACCGCGCCGGGCTGCCCGTGCTGCACTTCTTCACCGGTGTGCACGCCGATTACCACAAGCCCTCCGACCTGCCCCACCTCATCAACACCGAAGGGGCCGTGCAGGTGATCGATCTCGTTCAGGATGTCGCGAGCGTCCTCGCCCAGCGCACGGGCCCGCTGACCGCCCAGGTCACCAGCGGCCCGCAGATGCCGCGCGGCCGGGCCAAGGTCCGCCTGGGCGTCATGCCCGGCGATTACTCCGGCAACGAGCCGGGCGTGGTCGTCGGCGATGTGTACGAGAACACCTCCGCCGCCAAGGCGGGCATCTTGAAGGGCGACCGCATCATCCGCTGGGGCGGTGAAGAACTCGCCGATGCGGGCGTGATGATGCAGCGACTGGTCGATGCCAAGCCCGGCGATGTGGTGGAGGTGGTGGTGATCCGCGATGGGAAGGAAGTCACCCTGCCCGTGACGTTGCTGGCGAAGCAGGAGGGGCAGTAGGGGGGAGCAGGGATCAGGGACCGGGGATCGGGGATCAGTAGAACGGCAACAGATGAACCTCGGAGGCAACGGGAGCTAGGCAGCATCTCCGCTCGCCTGAAGCCGATGTCGCGTCCTCACAACGGCGGATGATTGATGCCAAAAAGCATCACGCTGGCGCATTGTTCCTTCGATTCCGTCGCCCGATGCGGCCCTGTCTGCGAATCGGATATCGCCGCACGAGGGCATCGCGATGATTCTGGCCAACACCGGTACGCAGGTCATGATGATGCAGGTCTCGCATCTGCTGTTCGGCAACGCCGTGATCGGCGTGATCGAAGCACTACTGCTGATCTACATTTTCAAGGCGCGTGCGGTGTTCGCGGTGCCGCTGATGGTCCTTGCTAACTACGCCTCGACGTGGCTCGGCTGGCTGCTGATCTTCAATCTCGGGCTCTTGTTCGACTTGGTGCTTCCCTTTGCCGGGCCGAACATCGAGAACTACCAGTGGTGGATCGCCCTGCTCATCGTCTCGTGCTTCCTCGTGACGGTGCTGATCGAGGCGCCATTCGTGTGGGTGACGCTACGCCCGGGCGAGCGCGGGTGGCAGCGTTGGCTCAAGGTAAACCTCGGCACACAGGCATTGACCTACTCGATATGCATCGTGCCAGCGTACGGGCTGTACGGTCGGGTGCAAATCACCGAGACAGCGTCTGTCGAGCCGGTCACATCCTTCGTCGCCAAGGAACTGCCCTTCTGGATCTACTACATCGATTCCAACGACGGCGATGTCTATCGGATTCGACCGGACGGGAGCGAACGCGAGCACGCCTTTGCAACGGGATTCACCAGCGCCAGATCGTTTCTCTTTTGCTTTGCCGACGACAAGGCGCGGCCTCGCCGCGACTTGTGGGCGTACACCGACGAGCGCGGGCAGGCTTTCGAGGTGCTGATGACCGATTTCGCCGCTCCGCGAAGCGAGTTCTTGAATCGTGACGGAATGCCATACGGCAACCCGCCCTGGCACCTCGGGCGCTTCCAAGCGGCGGAGTTTCGTTCGCCTTCGGCGCGCGAATGGACGGTCACCGACCGCGACAACTTCGGCATCGAGGCGATGCGCGCCAGCGGCGAAATCGACAGGCTGACTTTCACGACCGGCTTCGGCACCTGGCCGGGCCGCAACCCGTCGATTCTCCCCGGCGAGATCGCGATCTTTGCACTCGGGGATCAGATCTGTGCATGGGACCTCAACCAGCGAAAGCTCGGCCTCATCGCACGCGGGCGCGGGCCGGTGGTTGTGCCCGATGAAGATCTCTCGCCTGCTCCCGGGCCCTAGGCATTGCCGCCAAGCGAACCCTGACCCACCCGTCGATTATCATCCCCCCATGCTCCGCACCGCCTTCAGCACCGTTGCCTGCCCCACCTGGACCGTCGAGCGTGTCGCCACCGCCGCCGAGGAGTGGGGGTTCCTTGGGGTTGAGTTCCGCTCGTTCGGGCAGGGCGGCACCGAGTTCGCCTGCGACCCCGCTCTGATGAGCGGGGAGAAGTTCCGCCGCGTGCTCGCCGATGCGGGGATCGAAGCCGCGGGCATCGCCACCGGCTGCCGCTTTGATACACCCCTCTTCCCGCCCGTCCTCGGCGAGATCTTCCTGGACCGGGAGAAGACCATCCGCGCTGCCAACCACATGGTCAGCGTCGCTCGCGACTGCGGTGCGGGGTCGATCCGCGTGTTCGCCTACGAGAGCCCGGGCCGCGAGCGCCGCGCAGCCACCCTCAAGCGCATCTGCAACCGCCTGCGAGCGGTGTGCGACTACGCTCGCAACAAGGATGTCATGGTCCTGCTCGAGAACGGCGGCTCGTTCTCCGCGGCCTCGGACCTCATGGAGATCATCGAGAAGGTCGGCTCGCCGCTGCTCGGGGCCTGCTACGACGGCACCACCGCGTGGCAGGCGGGCGAGGATGTCGCCGCGGGCTGCGCGCTGCTCGGCTCGCGCCTCCGCATGGTTCGCCTCCGCGATATCACCGCCAAAGAAGGCGGGCACGCCTGCCGCCTCGGCTCCGGCGCTGCACCCTGCCGCGAACTGGTCACGGCGGCCAAGGCTGCCGATGAGGCCTGGGCCACCGACCCGTGGGTCGTTTACTCGTGGGACCGCGCCTGGCTGCCCGAACTCTCACCGGCGGAACAGGTCCTCCCTCAGGTGGCACCGCTCATCGCCCAATGGGCGGGCGTGAAGCTCGGTCAGCGGCGCAAATACGAAGCCCGCCAGAGCGCCGCCCCCGCCATGATGGGTGTCTGAAGCCTCGAAAGAGCCCCGGGCGCAAGGCCCGGGGTGCGGGGCCCGGGGTGCGTCGGCCCGTCGCACCTCCCACCTCCCCAACAAAAAGACCCACGGGGACCGAGCAAGCTCGATCCCCGCGGGGAGAGATTTGTGAGGCTCGCGATCCGGGTTCACATGCCGTAGTTGGCGAGCAGCATGGTGATGTCCGCGAAGGAAACGATCCCGTCGCCGTTCACATCGCCCGCGGCGATGTTGATGGTGCCCAGGTCGACCAGCGCATCATCCCCGAAGGTGAAGGTGCCGAGCTGCTGGGTCTTGAACCCGTGGCCGGTGAGGCTGACGCGGTAGTCGCCCAGCAGAATGTCCTCGCCGTCGCCGCCCGCGATGTGCAGCTCGCCGTCGCCGCCGACATCCGCGAGCACGGGGATGCGGTTGGTCAGCTCGCCATCCGAGGGGCGGCGGAGTTCGAGCACGAACGGTGAGGGGTTCCCCGCGGGGCGGAGCGTGCCCGGCACATTGACATGTGCGATGATCGCCGTGGAGTAGAGCCGGAACGCGAGGTCCTCCTCGACCTGATCGCAGGGGTCGATGCAGAACTGCCATGCCCCGCCGATCGCCCGCTTGCGAGCGGGGCAGAACTGGATCGGGCGGTGCGCCGACCACTGGAAGTCGATCGCGTTGGGCGTGGGGCTCTGGGTCGGCAGACCGGCGTTGTCGGCCTCGGAGATCTGCAGCCAGTACTTGGTGCCGGCGGTCTGGCTCCAGCCCGCGGTGCCGGTGGGCATGTTGGCGGTGAAGAGGAACACGCGGCGGTCGCGGCAGTCGATGCCCACCTGCGTGCTCGTGGCCGTGACACAAGTGCGATAGAGCAACTGGGAAGGCAGGCACTGCACATCCGTGTAGATCGCGATCACGAACGTGCGGTTCGGGACCTGGTTCGGCTGAGGCGAGGTGCCCCACCACTGGATGCGGCGGATCGGGCCGGTCTTGGTGCAGAGCCAGTCATCGACCGCGACCGTCGAGAAGGGCACCGGCTGCCCCTGGCAGTCACGCACCACCGAGGCGTGCGCCGCGTAGGGCTTGGTCCAGGGCTGGTTGAACTTCCAGGTGATCAGCGGGGCGGGCAGCACCTGAGCACCCACGCCGGCGGTCAGCGCGAGCAGGGCGGCGGCGGCGGAAAAGAATGATTTGGCGCTATGGAACATGTCTTGAACTCCTCTTTCACACGCTTTGCGTTCGTCCGCCGACTTCCCGGTTTCCTGGGGGCTTTCGCAGGAGGGCGGATGTTGACCCACGTGAGGGTCAGCGTCGGCGCGGCCGGGAACCGGCGCGCTTTGGCCGATTTTTCACGCCGCTCGCAAAGTGGCGGGCTTATCGCTGCGGCGCGGGGGCCGGGGCGACCTGCGGGGTAGGGGCCGCCATCACCGCCGCGAGCCGTTCCAGCCGGGCTCGCTGGGATTCGGTCAGAGACGGCCCGAATCGCTGCGTGATGACCACCGCGATCTCCGGAGCAAACGGCTGCATGCGGCTGAACTCAAGGCCATCGAGCCACCCATCGGCCCAGGGGCCAAGCGGCTGCGGGCCTTGGTCGGCCGTCGACGAGAGCGTGATGGCCCACGCATCCTCGACGCGGTTGAGGCACGCGAGCGAGGCGATCCGCAGCGCCACGACACGCGGCCCGTTCCACGCCGAAGGGAACCGGTCCAGCAGCGCGAGCGCCGCGGCGGGCTGCCCGAGTTCCAGCCGAGTTCGCGCCAGCGAAAGCGCGAGCTCGACCCGTTCGCCCGCTTCGGGGCCCTCGACCAGGAAGCCCTGCTGATCGATCACCGATGTGAGCAGCGGCTCGCGCTCCGCCGCCGTGGCGCGCGAAGCGACCGCGAGCCGCAGCTCGCGCGGCGGCAGCAGTCGCGCAAGCGACCGTTCCGCGGCTGACCGGGCATCGTCCGATGACGCGGCGAGGGTCGCGATCGCCGCGAGCCCATCCGCGCTGCGACGGTGCCGTTCCAGAGCGGCCGCGGCCGGCGCGAATAGCACCGCTCGCGTCCGCGCCGCGGCAAGCAGCGCATCAACCCCCTCCGCCGATTCCCCCAGCGCCTGGGCCGCCGCGAGCGCCACCCGCTCGTCGGGCGACAAGAGCAGACCCTCCACCCGCGCCCGCTCGCCGAAGCTCAGCAGGAGCGCCACCGCCGTGGGCGAAAGCGAGGCCGGCGCGCGCGATGCGAGCGCCGTCCGCACCGCCAGCGCCACATCGTCGGGGATCGACACCCCCGCGCGCGACGCGGCGAGCAGCACCTCTTCCGCCGCGGCCCCCGCGGTCCCCTCGGTGCTCAGCCAGCGGGCCGCGGCCGAAACCACGCGGTCGCTGGGCGCACGCGAAGCAGCCCGCAGCATCGCCGCCGCGGGCTCGGCGGAGGTCTCGGCTTCAAGAGCCACGATCAGCGGCGTCGCATCACCGGCGCGGCCGAGAAGTTCGACCACGCGAGCCGCCTGCGCACGCACCCCGGGGATCGGGTCGTTCAGTCGTCCTGCCGCCGCCGCCGCGACCTCGGCCGGCACCGCCTTGGCATTCAGCAGCGAAACCATCACCAGCTCGAACGCGGTGCGCCTGGTCTCGGCCGTCGGGCTACCGAGCATCTCCACCAGCAGCCCGCCCCGCGCCTCATCCGGCGTCATCGCGTACAGGCGGCGGTAGGCGGCGCTCAGTTCTTCAGACGCTCCCCGAGCCAGGGCCCGCTGCCGAGCGGCCTCGGCGGTTTGCCACGCGGCCACCTCGGCGCGCCACTCGGATTCGGGGAGCCACTGCGCCGCGCTCCACCAGGCGCGCCACTGCTTCAAGTCCGATCCGAACTCGGACTTGCCGGTCTGGGAGGTCAGCGCATCGAAGGCCGCCGCTCGCAGCGCTTCTGAAGCCCATGAATCGGGCGCCAGCACACGGTCGAGCATGACGCGCACCGCATCGCGCGATGGGCTCCGCGCCAGCAGCGAGATCAGCGCGAGCGCCACGGGCTCCTCGTCCGTATCGTCGCTCGTCGCCGTCAGCGCCTCGCCCGCGGCCAGGACCACCTCGCGCGGCGGATTGCCGCCGACGCGAGCGATCGCTTCGGCGGCCGCCACCCGCGCCCCCGCGGGCGTGTCCTCGCGCAGCGCCCGGGCCAGCGCCAGCGCCGCCGTGGGTTCGACGAGCCTCTGCGCCAGCATCGCGGCCGCGTCTCGCCGAGCGGGCTCGTCGCGCGACCCGTCCGACATCGCCACGATCAGGGATTCTGTCGGGGTATCGTTCGCACCCATCACCGAAGACCCGTGCAAACAAAGCCACAGCAAGGCCCCGAAACGGGCCGCGTTTCGACCGACTTGACCGCTTGGCAGGCGAGGCACTGCGTGCTCCGGTCGGCGGGGAACAGCCCCGGCCGAGCTCCCAAGATTGGCTCGTCCGCGGCGGCGTCCGTCCGCCGCGGCGGGCGTACTATAAGACCCCTGCCACGCCGTGGGGTTGCGGTGTGTGGGGTTTCGGATCTGCTTCGAGGTCCTTGCGATGAACGAATGGTTCGACGCCGAACAGCACGTGGAGAAGGCCCACGAGCACTACGAGGCCGGGCGCTGGGATGAGGCGGAGTCCGAACTCCGCCAGGCCATCGCGCGAGCGCCCTGGCGAGCCGATTGGCACTTCAATCTCGCACTCACGCTCGAGGCGGCGGGCCGCTTCGAAGACGCCGTCTGTTGTCTCAAGGAAGTCATCTCCCTCGAACCCCGCGATGTGCAGGCCCACCTGACGCTCGCGGTCAACCTCCTCCGCCTCCACCAGTGGCAGGACGCCATCGCCCGCCTGGAGAAGGCCCAGGAAGTCGACCCCGACAACGCCGACTCATTCGTCCACCGCATCGAGGCCTACACCATGCTCGGCGAGCACGAACAGGCCGAGCACATGTTCTACCGGGCGCTGCAGGTCGAGGGCGATCACGCTCTGGCGTACGCCAACATGGGCGAATCGCTGATCCGCCGCGAGCAGTGGGCCCGGGCTGTCTCTTGCCTCGAAAAGTCGGCGGCAGAAGACCCGCACCTACCCCGCGTCTTTGCCCGTCTCGCCGCCGCCCACGCGGGCGAGGGCCGCCTCGAAAAGGCCCGCGCCCTCTACATCCGCGAGCTCCGCAACAACCCCGGCGATGTCGAAACCCTGCTCGACCTGGGCTGCCTGCTGCTCGACATGAACCAGGCGCTCGAGGCGGGCGAGAAGTTCCGCCGCGTTCTCGAACTCGAGCCCGACCATCCCGAGGCCCAGTTCCAGCTCGGCGAGATCTCGCTGCGGCAGCACAAGACCCGCGATGCCCTGGCCGCCTTCCGTCACGTCCTGCAGAAGGAACCGAACCACCCCGATGTCCGCCGTCGGCTGGCCCGGCTGCTGCTGGATCAGAACCAGACCGTCGAGGCCCGCAGGCTGCTGCGCCAGGATGTCGCTCGCGTGATCGCCCGCCCGGCGCAGTTCCACGATGAACAGATCGACGAGCTCGGGCGTCTGCTGCTCGATGCTCGGCTCTGGCGCGGCGCGGCCCGCGTCTTTGCCATGCTGCACCAGCGCCGGCCCATGGATGCCGAACCGCTGCACCTGCTCGGGGTCAGCCTCTTCGAGGGTGGCGAGCGCATCTCTGCGATGGATGCCACGCGGCGGGCGCTGCGCATCAGGCCCGACATGCTGCCCGCCCTGCACAACATGGGGCTCGCCTGCATCCACGAGCGCCAGTGGACCCGTGCGGCCTCGTACATCAATCAGGCGCTGCGACTGGACCCCGAGGACCACGGCGTGCGCCGCCTGCGCCTGCTGCTCAGGCTGCACCGCGCCTACCAGGGCGCCAGAAGCATGCTGGGTCGCCGCTAGCAACAAGGCATGAGCCGAGTTGTTCCGCATTCCCGAGCGTGAACGCCATCACACCCGCGTGATCGCCTGCTCGGGGGTCATGCGCACCTTCTTGTACGCCGCTGATGCATCATCCGCAGCGCGATAGCCCGCGGTGACGACGACCGTCGAAGCAAAGTTCGTCCCCGCGAGTCCCAGGATCTCATCGAACTTGCCCGCATCGAACCCCTCCATCGGGCAGGCATCGATGCCCATGTGGGCCGCCGTCGACAGGAAGAAGCCCAGAGCGATGTACACCTGCCGAGACGTCCACACCGAAGCATCAAACCCCGGGCGGGCCGTCTCGAGCGATCCGGCGATCATGCCGAAGTATCCATCCAGCGAAGCCCGCGGGACACCGCGGACTTCCGCGATCCGCTGCATGTACGCCTCGACATCCGCCTTGCTCGGCTTGGTGTTGCGGCAGAGCACCACCAGGTGCGATGCATCGGTGATCTGCGGCTGGTTCCACGCCACCTCGCGCAGCTTGGCCCGCACCGCGGGGTTGGCCACCACGACGAAACGCCACGGCTGCAGGCCGTAGGAAGAAGGCGCCAGGATCAGCGCCTGCTCGAGCGTCTTCCACTGGGCATCGGGGATCTTCTTGGCGGCATCGAACTTCTTGGTGGCGTAACGCCAGTTCAGGTTCGAGAGAATGGTTTCGGCGGGGACTGGGTGCATGGGAGGGCTCCGGATGGTTGTTGAAACAAGCATACGGAACGGACTTGTCGCTGTCAAGAAGAATACTCCGTGAGTTCACGTGGCCTCACCGGAGCGGTGTCTCATTGAAAGGAGCCTCGCCACGCTCCATTTCGGGCGGAGCTCGGCCGAACGACCGAGCCTCAGGAAGGGCTTTCACCGCCCCGCGCTGCTCGTGAGCTCCACCTTCGACTCAGCCTTGAGCCCCGCCGTCTGCTGGTGCAGCTTCTTCACGCGGTGCTTGGACCAGTCCGTCACCGACAGGTCCGGGCTGCTCGGCCCGCTGTGAACCCGCAGTAGGTCGTACGTGTTGTCGCGCTGGGCGGGTGTGAACCCCGCCTCGCGGATCAGCCGGCAGAGCACGGGCTCGTTCAGGCAGTAGGTCGTCCCCGCCGCCGACACCACGTTCTCTTCCATCATCACGCTGCCCATGTCGCTGGCCCCGAACTGCAGAGCCACCTGCCCGACATGCGGGCCCATCGTCACCCACGATGCCCCGATGCTGTAGATGTTGTCGAGCAGCAACCGGCTCACCGCCTGCGTCCGCAGGTAGTCCGTGCTGCCGCTTCGGCGCACGCGCCTGCCGAACTCGGCGTGCGCCCTGAGGTCGCCATCGCCCGTCAGGTTCGCCACCGCATCGCCCGGGAACACCGCGTCGGCCGCGAGTTCCTCGGGCCGCGTACCCCAGTCCTTCACGCGACCCAGCGGCGTGTTCTCGCGCTGGAAGGGCCACGAAATGAAGGCCTTGTAGTGCCCCATCGGCGCCGACCCATCCTGCCTCTCACTTGATGGCTTGATGGCTTGATGGGTCGATGCCTCTCGGAGCGCCCGATCCTGCCACTTCCGCACCATGTGCATGTGGTGGATGCGATCGGCGTACCCCTCGATGTGCCCGAACATCATCGTGGCGCTCGTGAACATGCCGAGCGTGTGCGCCACGTACATCGTCGTCAGCCACGCATCCTGGTCGCACTTGCCGAGCCCGATCTTGCGACGCACCGGGCCCGCGAAGATCTCGCCCCCGCCCCCGGGCAGCGAGTCGAGCCCCGCCGCTCGCAGCCGCGACATCACCCAGCGCAGCTTCTCCTCGAGGTTCGCCCCGGGCGGGTCGAAGAAGTTCACGAACTCGATGAACTCGGGCGGGCTGAACGCGTGGATGTGAACGTGCGGGAACCGCTCCTTGATCCCGCTCAGCAGCTTGATGTACCAGTCCAGCGGCAGAGCCGGGTTCATCCCCCCCTGCATCAGGATCTGCGTCCCCCCGATCGCCACGAGCTCGGCGATCTTGTCGTAGATCTGCCCATGCTCGAGCGTGTACGCATCGTGCTCGTCCCCATCGCGCCGGAAGGCGCAGAAGGTGCACTTGGCCGAGCAGACGTTGGTGTAGTTGATGTTGCGGTCGATGATGTAGGTGCGGATGCGGTCGCCATGGATCGCCCGGCAGCGAGCATCCGCGTACCGCCCGAGCGTGTGGAGCGGGGCCCGGCGGATGAGTTCCAGGCCCTGCTCGGGGGTCAGGCGCACCGCGCCCGCCGCGACATCGGCGAGAAGGCCGGGGTCGAGGGCATCAGCTGCGGGGGCTTCGGGAAGCGGGCGGTACGCCATGGAGTCAGTCTATGCTCGAACAGCGCAAGTTTCAATGATTAGTGAAACATGGCCTGATCCCGTGAAAAATTGAGGATTATCAGGCGATCCGACCGGTCTCGCTTGCACCGACGGAGGTTGCGGGGCATTGTTTGTCCAAGCACAGGGAATCCGCCACGCCGATCGGGCGGTGGCGATACCGGAGAAGGAGAATCATGAACATCCGTACCGCTCTCATCGTTTCGCTGTTGTCGTGCGCTGCCGCCCCCGCCCTCGCGGGCGGCGTGACGACGCTTGGCCCGTCAACGTACCTGTCGTTCGCCGACAGCCCGTTCAACGGGCCGGCGTTCAGCTATTTCCACCTCGAGGATTTCGAGGATTCACTGCTGAACACCCCAGGAGCATCGGCTGACAACGGCTTTGCCGTCGGCATCGGCGGGGCGGTCGACTCGGTCGATGCCGATGACGGCGCGATCGACGGCTCGGGGAACAACGGGCACTCCTGGTACCCCGACGCTCGATCGGTCACGTTCTCGTTCGATGCGCTCGCGCTGGGCGGCAACCTGCCCACGCACGTCGGCATCGTCTGGACCGATGTCGGCAACGTCTTCTCAGGAGCCTACGGCGTCACCGATATCACCTTCCGCGCCTTTGACGCTGCCAATAACGAGATCACGAGCCTCCTCGCGCCGGCTCTCGGTGACGAATCCATTCTCGGCGGCACGGCCGAAGACCGCTTCCTCGGCCTGATCTCGCCCGTCGGGGTTGCTCGCATCGAGCTCACCACCAGCAACAGCGTCGATTGGGAGGTCGATCACCTGCAATACGGCTACATCCCGGCCCCCGGCACCCTCGTGCTCGCGGCCACGGGCGGGCTGATCGGGCTGCGTCGCCGCCGGACCCGATAACTCGCGCAAGCAACGCCGGGCCTCCACCCACGCGGGCGGAGGCCCGTTCTTTTTTCTCCGGCTTCGCCGCGACGCCCCAGGCGCGTTGAGGCGCGGCCCCGCTGGACCGATATCTGACCCGCCGACGTTCGGCTCGGTTGCCGATGTTCGGCGGAGATCGCGTGTCACACCCGCCACGACCGCAC
>JBIPMO010000257.1:0-4607 GCA_044369085.1 Phycisphaerales bacterium | reverse complement strand
ATGGCGGGCGACCTGAACCCGCCGCCAGGTGCCGTTGCGCCAACGATGAAGCGGTTGAGCGACCTCGACCCGCGTCGCGTGCTCAACGACCTGCCGGGATCGGTGGATGCCGTGCACGTCATCTCGCAGCCGGGACAGTATGTGCTCACACGCGATGTGCAGGGGGTCGGCGGGAAGCACGGCATCTTTGTCGCCACCAGCGGGCGCGTCACGCTCAACCTCAACGGGTTCTCCCTGAACGGGGTCGCCGGCTCGCTCGACGGCATCAGCGCAACCAGCACATCCGACCTCTCGGTCTTCGGATTCTCGCCGCAGGAAGTCGCCGCCCCCGCCGCGCGCGTTGCGAACTGGGGTGGCAACGGTCTCAAGACGACCGGTGTGGCCAGCGTCACGATCGCCGGCGTGTCCTTCGAGAACAACGCCGTGGCGGGCGTCGCGCACATCCATCCGGTGAAGGTCATCCACCGCGACCTTGCCGCGCGAAACTCGGGCGGGAACGGCATCAACATCATCGGAAACTCCTCGGCGGGAGCGCCCGTCGATGTCTCGATGGAACGATGCTTCATCGATGCGTCCGGCGGCGACGGCCTCATGTGCGATGTGCCCGACCGCGGGATGACACTCGACTGCCGCGATGTGCGGATCACCAAGTCGGGCGGCAACGGCATCTTCATGCCCGCCAAGCCGACTCCCGCCGACGGAACGGCTCGCCCGGCCTCGTCCTTCTCGTTCAGCGACGTCCTGTGCAGCGGCAACGCGCTGGCCGGCGTCGCCGTCCGCGTGCCCAACGACAGCCCGCTCTGCGGCAAGACCGATCACCTCCGCTGCATCAGCAACGGAGGCAACGGCCTGGAGATCCTCCCCTACGACGAGTCTTCGCCTCACAGCGGTCAGACGATCTCGATCACCAGCAGCGAGTTCAGCAGCAACGGGGGCAACGGCCTCCGATCCAACAACCCCCTGTATGTCGGGCAGAGCACCGCGGGGCAGAACGTGCTCCACGGCATCGTCGTCGAGCACACTGACCCCTACACCCTCGTGCTGCAGCTCGATTCGTCCAATGTCTCGCGTAACGCGGGCGGCGGCGTGCAGTGCGCGCGGGGACGCTACGCCAACGTCGACTGCCAGATCACCGACAACGGCGGCGACGGGATCAGCATGGGCCAGGGGTGCCTCATCCTCACCAACACGTCGGTCACGCGCTCGGCCGGACGAGGCATCGCCGTCGGAATGGCCACCATCACCGCGACCTGGTCGAGCAGCCGCCGCAACGGGCAGCAGGGCTTGTACATGGACGGCGGGACGCTCGTCGCCGAAGGGCTTGTCTGCGAGTTCAACGGTCTGAGCGGGGCCGAGATCAACGACGCCTCGTCGGTGACGCTGACGAACTGCGTGTTCAACGAGAACGGGCAGGACGGCGTGAAGGTTCGCTCCGGCGTCGGCCCGGTCAAGTGGATGGCGCCCGAATCCATCGCCTCGCGCAACGCGAACAACGGCTTCGACCTCGACAACATCCAAGGCGGATCACTCGAGAACTGCAAGGCCGTGGGCAACGGCTTGATCGGATTTCAGATAGGGAACGCCGTGCGCTCCATGCACATCTCGGGCTGCAGCGCGATGGATAACCCGGGTGGGATCGTGGTTTACGGGACCCAGAACGTCATCATCGGCTGCACAGCTTCAAACGGTCCGATCGGCGCATTCGCGATCAACGCCGGCAACGCGGCGGGCCCGGTGATCAGCGCCGCCGATGTCGCAACATCCTGCAATCCGAGAGCAAACGTGGCTCACTGAACCGACATAGCGACGGACGCACGCGACCGGTGCCGCAGCGCTATCGTCGTCGCCACCGCCGCGCCCAGCGCGTTCCAGCAAAGATCCAGCGCGTTGTTGCGGTAGTCGCCGACGTTGGTCTCGGGGAACATCACGGTCGCCGCGAACTCGATCATCTCGTTGGTCGCGCCGAGCCCCATGCCGGCGGTGCAGATGATGACCCACAGCGCCAGCCGCGACCGCACGCTCGCGTCCAGAAAGGGTTCGAGCGCCCGCGCCACCGCGAGCGTCGCCGCGAAAAAGCCGAAGCAGTGCACCAGATTGTCGTACTTGAACCAGCCGCGGATGAACCAGAAGCCGTAGAGCACCGCCTTGGTCTGATCCGCATCGTTGATCTGCGCCATGCCCGGCGGCACCGGAACGGTCCCGCCCGCGAGGTGCAGGAAGCCCCAGATGCCGAGCGACCACAGGACCAGCGGGCCGAAGTTCGCTCGCTGGTGCGCCCAGATCACCAGCGTTGCGAGCACGCCGACCTGCGCAACGTACAGCAGGAACTCGTTGTTCCCGGTCGCCGCGCAGCGGATCCCCGCCGCCGCCACGTAGGCAACCACGAAGATTGCCAGAGCGGGGTGCTGCCGGACGAACTTCATGATGGGCAAGTCTTTCAGGCTCATGCAGTGCAGCATCGGCTGGTCCGCGACCGGGGCATGAGGCCGTCGCCCCATGGGCTACCATGAATCCATGTCTGACCCCGCACCAAATGATGCGACCTCGGGTGAGGCGAACCCGGGTTGCCCGTTCGCGGGCTCGTCCTGGAGCCTCGCGCCGATTGTCGGCGTTCCGCACACCAGCGCCCCGGAGATCGTCGCCTACTCCGCGTGGGGTTTCGGCATCGAGGTGGTTCCGGCGTACAAGCGGCGCGAGTGGATGGACAACGCCGCCCGCGGCTTTCCGTACGCCTGCCTGCCCATGTCGGTCGCCAACATGTCCGGATGGTTCGTGCTGGCGCCGCACGGATGCATCGCGAAGTGGAACGGGGGGGCATCGCCCGCGGACATCGTGGTTTCGATCCCGGACCCGCCCCCCGCGCCCGAGGCACGCGGCAGCGGTACCTGGTCCAAAGCGCCGCCCGGCGTTCACGCGCAGTCGGCGGTCGGGCACGGGATCCTGACGTGGACGCTGGGCTACGTGTTCCGCACCCCGCCCGGCTGGAACACGCTGTGCCGGGGGCCCGCGAACTTCATCAAGGACGGGATCGCGCCGCTTGAGGGGCTGGTCGAGACCGACTGGACGAACTCATCGTTCAGCATGAACTGGAAGTTCACGCGGCCGGGCACGGTGACGTTCGAGAAAGGCGAGCCGATCGCCATGCTCGTGCCCCAGCGGCGCGGCGAGCTCGAAACGTTCCGCTGCCGAAAGGCCGAATTTGCCGCTGACCCCGCGCTCGCCGATGGCTACCGCAAGTGGATCGAGTCCAGGGTGGGCTTCCTCGACAAGCAGCGGTCGGGCGACCAGGCAGCGCTCAAGCAGCGTTTCGAGAAGCACTACATGCACGGCACTTCGGTCGATGGGCGGCCCGGCCCGGAGGATCATCAGATGATGCGCGAGCTGTCTCGGTTTGAAGAACCGCGCGATGCGGCCTCGCCCGGCCAGTAGCAGCACGGCCCATGCCAGGACCGACGGCACGGCGCGGTAGCATTCCCCCAATGCAGAGCAAAGCCAAGACCGTCGCCGCGTATCTCGCCGAACTGCCCGAGGACCGCCGTGCCGCGATCCAGGCGGTTCGTCGCGTCATTCTCGACAACCTGGATCCCACCTTCAAAGAAGGCATGCTGTACGGCATGATCGGCTACTACGTGCCGCACGAAGTCTTCCCCGCGGGCTACCACTGCGACCCCAGCAAGCCGCTCGGTGTCGCTGGGCTCGCTTCGCAGAAGCAGGCGATGTCGCTGTATCACATGGCGCTCTACGGCTCGCCGGAAGACACGGCGTGGTTCGTCGGCGAGTGGAAGAAGACCGGCAAGAAGCTCGACATGGGCAAGTCGTGCATCCGCTTCAAGAAGCTCGAGGATCTCCCGCTCGACCTCATCGGTCGGATGTTCAAGCGTTACTCGGCCGCGGGCTACATCAAGTGGTACGAAGCATCGCTGGCCCAGATGGGGGCAAGCAAAACAGCCAGGGCGGCGGCGAAGAAGACCAGTAAAACCGCCACCACCAAGTCGAGCGCCGGGCCCGCCAAGAAGACCGCCAAGAAGCCCGCAAGGAAAGCCGCGGGCAAGGTCGCAAAGAAGTCCGCTCGCAAGGCGCGATGAACGCCGCCTCTGCGGCTTTCAGGGCGGAAGCGGCGATGCATGGCCGCCCGACCGCAAAGCCGTAGGATGCCCTCGTGGCAAGCACATCAGCAACGGGCGCAGCTTTCGATCTACCGCACATCGTGATCCTGGGCGCGGGATTCGCGGGCCTGTACGCGACGATGGCACTCGCGAGATCGTGGTCTCGTCTCACGGTCATCGACCGGGCCAACCACCACCTGTTCCAGCCGCTGCTCTACCAGGTCGCGACGGCCTCCTTGAATCCATCGGACATCGCCCAGCCCATCCGATCGATCCTGCGCCGCCAGAAGAACACGCGCGTCATCCTCGCCGAAGCACTGCGCATCGACACCGAGCGGCGCGCTGTCATCCTGGCCGATGGCGAAGTCGGCTACGACTACCTCATCGTCGCGACCGGGGCGGGCAACTGGCACTTCGGCCACGACAACTGGATCCCGCACGCCCCCGGGCTCAAGAATCTGGACGATGCGCTCTCCATCCGGCAGAAGTTCCTGCTCTCGT
>JBIPMO010000256.1:0-4609 GCA_044369085.1 Phycisphaerales bacterium | reverse complement strand
TGGGGGAGCCTCGCCGCCCTGCGCAACACCGATGATGCCGCCGGACTGGCCGGGAGGGGCGATGAGGTTCACAACGCCCTGGCCGATGCCGGCCGGGCTGGTGAACATCAGCATCGTGATCGTGTCGCCGTTATCGAGCTGCTGGACATCGCTGCTGGGCCATTCCCAATCCACCGATGAGCCAAAGACATCAGCATCATCGATGTTGCCGGTGCTCGGCGTGCGGGTGTGGCCCGGAACGACGAAGCCCTGGCCGTTGATGAGCGACGCGGCCATGGGGTCCTGACCGAAGCCGAAATCGGGAGCGCCGATGACCTGGGCTTCCATCATGGTGTTGACGGTCAGCCCGGGGAAGTTCCCGACCAGGCGGACGGTGTACGCAAAGACCAGATCGCCGACGGCGAGGTTGATGCTGGGCCCGGACCCGACCGACCGAGCGGTATCAACGCGGTAGACGTTGGTGAGCACCGAGGTGCGATCGATCACGATCGAAGAGAAGACCGCCTCGTAGCCCGAGTTGTCCACGTAGTCAAAGGATGAGGAATCGAGGGACGCGATCTGCGTCACGCCCGACCATCCGGAGGGGTTGGTGGGCGACTGGACCATGCCGCTGGAAAAGCCGGCGAACGCGGGGGCGACGACGGCGCAGAGGCCGCCGATCATGAGCATGTGGGTGGGGCGCATCTCTCTCTCGTCTCCCAGTGTCCGCGGGGTCGCCGCGGGTCGTTTTTGAATCGCGAGATCAGGAAAGCATCCGGCCCGTGTTTCGGGCCGGACACATTGAAATCTTCGAACGGGATCAGGCCCGGCGGCGGCGGAGGCCCATCAGCCCGGCGAGGCCGGCCACGGCGGCAAAGCCGGGGGCGGGCACGCTCAGGTTCGGCTGGCCCGGGTTGTTCACCAGAGCGAGGGAGCGGATGGTCACAGCGCCGAAGTCGGTGATGCGGACATCAACGAAGTTGAGCTGCACGTTGCCGGTCGTCCGGACGTACCAGGTGAAGGTTTCGGTCGAGCCGGGATTGGCAGCGGTGTTGCCGCCGAGCTCGGCGACGCGGCCGGTCGTGCTGCCCGGGCTGAAGTCGAAGCCGAAGGTGTCGTTGCCGGAGACGAAGTCGTTCAGCGTGATCTCGGGCTCGAGCTGGCCGGACTGAACGGCGGTGTCGCTGACGATCTTGCCGTGGGTCGCGGTCGAGAGGGTGGCGTAATCGATCTCGACGGAGGTGTCGACACCGAAGGTGAAGGTCTCAGCGCCGTTGGCACGATTGAACGGGGCGCCATCGCCAACAAACGTGTAGACCAAGAGCAGATCGGAGAGGCCCGCACCAGGTTCGGAAACGTTGCCGAAGACTTCAACGCCGAGGCGGCCCGAGTAGTTGCCGCCCGGGCCGACAAAGTTCTGCGAATAGGAGTTGATGCCCGTCAGCGACCCGTTGAGGTACGGGAGGGCAGAGATATCAAGGGGAGAGAGCGTGGTGCCGACGCCCAGCGAGGAGCGCGATGCGACCTGGTTGTTGGTCACGATGGCAGCGGAGGCCGAGCCAACAGCGGCCAGAACGAGCGCGGACGCAAAAATGCTCTTGGACATGTCTTCTCTCCCTAGTTGCCCAAACGCCCATGGGGCGAGGGTTGACGTGTGGCGATTCCTACCAGCAGGAGTATGGATCAGGTTTCAGGACGCGTCAATCGGCAGTTATCGGGAATGACACAGAATTGTCGGACCTTGACCCAAACATTGAACAAACGTAAATGGACCCGCCGGTTCCCTGACGCAATGCTCTACTTTAAGCCTCCCGCAGCCGGTAGCCCACCCCTGATTCGGTGATCAGCCAGCGCGGCTGGGCCGGATCATCCTCAAGCTTGTGCCGGAGCTGCTGCATGAAGACCCGCAGGTACTGCACATCCCCGGCGTGGCTCGGGCCCCAGACCTCGGTGAGCAGATGCTTGTGCGTCAGCACCTTGCCGGCGTGTTTCACGAGCAGCGCGAGCAGGTTGTACTCCGTTGGCGTTAGCCGTACTTCCTGCTCGCGTTTGGTCACGATGCGGCGAGCGAGGTCGATCCGGATGTCCCCGAAGGCATAGGTCGCGGCGGAGCTCGCCTCAGGCCGAGTTGCGTGACGCATCGCCACGCGGATGCGTGCCGCCAGTTCGCCGACGCCGAAGGGCTTGGTGAGATAGTCATCGGCACCGGCATCCAGAGCGGCGACCTTGTCGCTCTCCTGCCCGCGGGCCGAGAGCACGACCACGGGCACCGCCGACCACCGGCGCAGTTCGCGCAGTACATCGAGCCCGTCCATGTCGGGCAGTCCGAGGTCGAGGATGACGGCCTGCGGCGGCTGCATCCCGGCCTGGATGAGGCCATCCTTGCCGTTGGCGGCCTCGCTCACGCGGTAGCCGTGCGCCCCGAGCGTGGCCCGCAGGAACTTGCGGATCGGCGCTTCATCCTCGATGACGAGGATGAGTGGTTCAGGCCCGGGCATGGCCAGCCTCCTCGGAAGTCTCCGGATCCAGTCGCGGCTGCGGCTCGATGGGCAAGGCCATTTTGAACACCACGCCCTTCTCGGGGCGATTCTCGGCCCAGACGCGCCCGCCGTGCACGCGCAGGATGCCGTCGCAGATGGCGAGCCCGAGGCCGGTGCCGCCGCCCGCCGAGCGCGACCCGCGTACGAAGCGCCTGAAGATGGTCCGCTCTTCTCCGGGCGCGATGCCCGGCCCCTCATCCTCGACCGCGATGACGACGGCACCCTCATCCTGGAACGATGCGATGTCGATCGGCGTGCCGACGGGGGTGTGCCTGGCGGCGTTCTCCAGGAAGTTGATGAGCGCCTGCTCGATCATGGGGGCATCGATGCGGAGCAGGGGCAGGTCGGGAGAGATTCTGGTGCCGACGCGGCGGCCCGCCAGCGCCGCGCCGGTGCGTTCGACCGCGGTTCCGACGATCTCCTCGACCGAGCACCACTCGCGCTGCGCCTCGACCGCGCCGGCTTCGAGCCGTGTGGCAAACAGGAGATTCCCGATCAGTCGGTTGAGTCGCTGGGCTTCCTCCACGACGGAATCGAGCAGTTCAGCGCGGGTAGCCTCGCTGAGCCCCCTGCTGTTATCTCGCAGCGTGCTGGCCGATCCCGCGATGGCGGCCAGAGGGGTGCGCAGGTCGTGGGACACGGTGGCCAGGAGCGTGGTGCGCAGCCGCTCGGCCTCGCCCTGAACGCGGGCCTCCTGAGATTCGCGCATCATCGTCGTCCGTTCGATCGCGAGGCCCAACTGCTGCGCGAATGTGTCGAGGAGCATGAGCCGCGCGGCGGTGAAGGGCTCGCGGTCTTCGCCGGGCTCGACCACGAGGGCGCCGACCTTGCCGCGCGATGCGTTCAGCGGCAGGGCCAGCACCGAGGCCGATGGAAGCACGGCGGTGCCCGCGCCGCACGGCTTGGCATGGTCGTAGCACCAGCGGGCGACCCCCATCGCCGATTCATTGAGCGTGATGGCGGCGTGATCGCCCGCCGCCACGTTCAGCGCTCCGTTGGCCGCGGGGAGCAGGACCGCCACGCCGCATCCGAAGGTGTCGCGGATGTGGCGGGACGCGGCCTCGACGACATCGGGCCCGTCGCGCGCTGCGGCCAGCTCCCGCGTCATCGAGTAAAGAGCCGCTGTTCGTTGCTCGCGCTCGATCGCGGTGCGGGCTTCATCGCGGATGCGAGCGGTCAGCGAGCCGACGATCAGGCTGACGGCGAGCATGACCACCAGCGTCGCGATGTCGTGGGGATTCGAGACGTGGAGCGTGAAGCGCGGAACGGTGAACAGGTAGTCGAACGCCAGAACCATCGCCACCGTCGCGACAAGGACGGGCCCGCGGCCCACGCGGAGCGACACGCACACCAGGCCGAGCAGGCAGATCATCGCCTCGGTCGCCAGATCAGGCGGGCTGAAGACGGCCCATGACACACCGGTCGCCACCGCCGCGATCGCCAGCCCCTCGACGTACGCGGGCCAGCTTGAAGTCCGCGGCTGGCCGAGCGGCATGTTCCAGCGCGGGGCGGCGGCCTGCTCTTGCGGCTCGGCACGGATCACGTAGACATCGATGTCGGTGCTGCGCCTGATGAGGCGGTCGACGGGGGAGCCTTGGAGGCGGTCGAGGAGGCGGCGCGGCTCGGGCTTGCCGACCAGGATCCGGCCGACGTTCCGCTCGCGGGCGTAGGCGAGCAACTGGTCGCTGACGGCGAGGTTCGGTCGTGCGCCGAGCGTGATCGTCTCGGCGCCCAGCGATTCGGCGAGGCGGAGGTTGTTCATGAGGCGCTCGCGGGCGGCCGAGTCGAGCGTGTCGCGCACGGGCTCGACGTAGACGGCGATGATGTCGGCTCGCAGCGCCACCGCCAGCCGCTTGGCAGCGCGGAGCAGCGTCGCCGATGACGGGCTGGGGCCGACGCCGACCAGGATGCGCTCGCTGGCTCCCCAGACGTGGGCAGCGCCCTGCTCGCGTTTGAGGGTGTCGACCTGCGTGTCCACCCACTCGGCGGTGCGGCGGAGCGCGAGCTCGCGCAGCGCTGCCAGGTTGCCCTTGCGGAAGAACGACTGGACCGCACGGTCCGCCATCGTCGGGACGTACACCTTGCCCTGC
>JBIPMO010000255.1:0-4618 GCA_044369085.1 Phycisphaerales bacterium | reverse complement strand
CGCAACCTTCAACGATGGCAACATCATCCTGGGCGAACTCCCCACCGGCACCGGCACCATCACCGTGAGAGGTGTGGGCTCAACCCTCACCCACAACCAGGCCGGCGGCAACGTCGCCGTCGGTGCCGCCGGCACAGGCGATCTTCGCGTGCTCGACCGCGGCGAGTTCATCACCTCCGGCACCGTCACCGTCGGCCCCAGGGGTGCCATCCGAGGCAACGGCGTCGTCCGCGCCACCGGCGGCATCCTCAACAACGGCACCATCAGCCCGTCCAGCGCCCTCAGCATCCCGGGCGAGGACGTGCCGGGCTCCATCGGCGCGCTCAACCTTGATGGTCAGTTCACCCAGTCGGACGCCGGAACCACCATCATCGAGATCGATGCGCCCCCCGGCGGGCCGCTCACCTCAGACCGTCTGACTGTGTCGGGCCCGAGCACGCTCGCGGGCCGACTCGATGTTCGCTTCACCCCCGGCTCGATCCTGCCCCCGGGCGGGCTGATTGACGGGATCGAAGTTTTCTACTCCGACCAGGCGATCAGCGGTGCGTTCGATGTCGCCACCTTCCCGGGCCTGCCCCCCGACATCATCACCGGGCGCGGCAGGTTCCTTCGGTTTGAGGTCGGCCAGATCTCGGGCCGCACGGGCGTGCCTTTCTCGGTCAGGATCATCGAGGGCACCCTCGAATCGATCATCGAGTCCACTCCTCCTTCGGAGTACGACATCGGCGGCGCTGGCACCGCGGCCGCTCTGGGCGACCTTGACAACGACGGCGACCGCGACCTCGTCATCACCGTGCCCAACTCCGCGAGCCCCACGGGCAACCCCGGATCGATCATCATCCTCTACAACGCGGGCACCCTCAACGGCTACTGGCAGGGCTTCTCGTCCACCACGCAGATCCTCGTGCGCCGAAACCCCAGCGGCGTATCGCTCGGCGATTTCGACGGCGTCAACGGCCTCGACATCGCCGTCGTCCACGGCACCGACAACGACCTTGTTGTGCTGACCAACAACGGCGATGGCGTGTTCCTGCCCCCGCTCCGCGGCACGATCCCGCCGATCCCCGTCGGCCCCGGCCCGAACGCCGTCGATTCCAGGGACTTTGACGGCGACGGTCGGACCGATGCCGTGGTGTCGGTCGGTGGAGCGAACTCTCTCAAGGTGTTCTACAACGCCGGCGGAACAGGCGATGACTGGGGCGGCTTCAGCGCCAGCGAAGAGATCATCATTGTCGGCTCCCCCGCTGGGACAACCCCTGTCGACCTCGATGATGACAAGTTCGACGATATCTCTTCGCCCCAGCCCAACTCGGGCACGATCAGCAACAACGCCAACCGCGGCGGCGGCGTGCTCCGCGGCCCGGGCGATCAGTTCGGCGAGCCTGTCGTCATCTTCGTCGGCGGTGAACCCGTCGATATAGCCGCTGGCGATCTGAACCTCGACGGGTTCCAGGACCTGGTCGTGGCGCTGAAGTCCGCGGATGAACTGGCGATCCTCCTTGGCAACGGCACCGCCACCATGACCCCCCCCACCTACATCCCCGCCGGCGACGGCCCGACATCGGTGGCGCTGGCGCGACTCGATTCGGACAACGACCTGGACATCGCCGTCGTGACCAGCAACGAGCAGGGACAGCGTGTGGTGCGCGTCATCCGCAACGACCTTTTCGGCGGTGACCTCAACTTTGCCTTCCAGGCGGACCTGTTCCCCGGTTCGGCACCGACGCTCGTGCTCGGCGGCGACGTCACAGGCGATCAGGCTGATGACCTTGTCACCGTCAACGATGGCGGCGTGGTGAACCTCCGCGGCCTGTCCGGCGACGGCACCGATGTGTCGGTCTTCACCTTTGCCTCGTGCACCGGCGACGCGAACAACGATCGGCGCGTCGGCATGGACGACATCGTCGCCACCCTCGCCAACTGGATGAACGTCTACTCGCCCTCGACGGGCCCCGGCGATGCCGACGGCAACGGCAGGGTCGAGTTCGCCGACATCACCTCCGCGCTCGGGTTCTACGGCCGAACCTGCAACTGAGCCTACGCGACCAACCCGAAGAAACCAGCCGGCGTTGCCATTCGGGCAGCGCCGGCTTTCCTTTTGGTCCGGGTTTCAGCCGCCCGTCGCCTGGATCTCGTCGAAGGCCGCACCCAAGGCATCGAAGTTCGAGGTCAGTCGCTCAAGAGCGGCTGCCAGGGCGGGCGGGACGGAGCTCTCCTTCGCCGCCGTCGCCGCGTCTGCGAGTTCGCCCGGGCGCCGCGCTAACTTATCGAGCACGCGGCTCGTCGCTTCGGAAGTGCGGACCAGCCCCAGCGTGGTCGAGAGCCGCAGCGACTCGACGACCGCGCGATTGGCCGAGATCACCCCCGCGATCACTTCTTCGCTCACCCCTCGATCGCGCAGCCGCGGCACGCGGATCCGCAGACCATCGACGATGCGCTGGGATCGCAGCCCGGCGACGGTCACGAGCCGGTCGAGCCTCGTGTTCATCGCCGTGATCTGCCGATCGACCACGGGCGATGTGGCGATCGGAGGCGCCGGGGTCGTTTCGGTGCCGGATGAGCCCGTCGGCAAGGGGGCCGGCGGCGTGGTCGTGCCCGCCGATGGCGCCTGCACCGCCGGCGTGAAACGGGGCGTCAGGCGGTAGCTGCCGGTCTCGACGGTTCCGGCTGTGAACCGCTGCACGCGAACGATATAGGTGCCCGGCTGAACATCCAGCGCCACGCTCTCGCGGGCCGTCGGGCTGTCCGAGCGCAGCAGTTCCGCGCCCACGCTGTTGAGCAGAAAGAGGTCGGGGTCGAAGGAGTTCGTGGCCACCGTTGGCGTGCCCTCGATCAAGACCTCGAGCCTGCCAGCGACGGTGAGGACGATCGAAAAGTAGTCATCCAGATCGAGGAGTTGCAGCGGGTACGCGGCGCCGGTCGCCCCGATCTGCCGCGCCTGCCCGAGCGCGTTGTTGGGCTCGAACGAATCGTCGGCTGGGGGCTGCGTGAACCCGGCCGACAGCCCGAGCCTCCACGCCTCGGCGATGGACCCGAAGTAGTGCCGGACCTCGCCGGGGCGAGCGCAGAAGTCGTAGTTGGCCCCGCCCGGGTAGCAGATGCCGCGCACCGTTCCCCGGACTCTGCCCTGGGAGTCAAAGAGCGGCGCCCCGCTGGCCCCGCCCTCAAAGGTGCCCGTCGATTGCCCCTGCACGAATGGGAACTCGATGCTCTGCGGCGAGCGCCACGAGCCATCGGCGGTGCTGCACGATCCGCGTCCGATGGCCGGGCGGGCCCAGTATCGCTGCGGCCCGCCGCCCGCGTGGTGGATGCTGATGAACCCGCGCTCCGCGGTGCCGACCGCCGCGGTGCTGATCTGGGCCGCCACGGCTTCGGCGGGCGGTGCGCTGCTCAGCACCAGCACGGTCATGTCGCAGGAAGCGATCGTGGCCCCGAGCATGGCCCCTTCGTTGAAGGGCAGATCGCGCAGACAGGGAAGCACGCCCCCCTGAGCGTGATAGAACCACACAACCTCGACCGATGATGCCTCGCTCGCCGAGTCGATGCAGTGGGCCGCGGTCAGGATATATGGCCGCGCCGCGTTCCCCTGCGCATCGCGCACCAGCGCGCCCGAGCAGGTGACGATCCCGCCGCCATCGCTCGCGAAGTTCATCCGCACCACCGAGCGCTGCAGGTCGGTCGGCGATGGCACCTCGGCGTGGCATGTCAGATCGACGCCGCCGCCATTGCACGAGTTCACGAACCGCGCTGCCGCTCCCGCCGGCAGCAAAGCCGCCGGATCGATCACGCCCAGCGTCGCGACGCGGATATCGGGCATGCTCGCATCATCGGCCGGACCGATGTACTCGAGCAGCGCCACCTCGCCTTGAATCGACCCCGTCCACCAGTCACCTTTGCTCTGAGCACTTCGGGCGGCGACCATCCGCCCGCCGCCGTCGTAGACGCGCAACACCGCTCCGCTCGGCATCGCGCCCTCTTCAAACTTGAGTCGCAAGGAATCGGCCCCGTCAGAGCGGACGCGGACGCGAGCGATCGGCTGCAGCTTGGGGGTCACGTCCCAAGCCGCGTCGAGCGCCATGTCCACCAGCGCAAACCCCGGGCCACCGTTGATGGTGACGCCGATCTGCGTCGGCCCCTCGATCGACAGGCCTGCTGTGGGAACTCTCTGCTTGCCGAACTCGATCAGAGGGGTTCCCCCCCACTCGTCCTGCCTGGGGATCCGGCTCAGGTCCTTCGGGTGGCGTGCGTCCTCATGCAGCGGCGCATCTTGCGACACCTGCTCGCCACCCGCCATCGCTCCTGCGGTCCCGGCGCATGCCGCGACCGCCGCGATCAGGGCGTTCAGTCTGCCATTGGAAGGAGAGTTGCGGATCATTTCGGCTCGCTGGTGTCGAAGTCGGTCCGGGCGACGCAGATCTCAGTGTAGGAACAGCAGTTGGAGCTTTGACTATTTCGTGAGAACTAAAAACAAACGCGGTGCGAAAGCCGCATGTGGCCTCCGCACCGCGATGAAATGTACCCACCCTTGCGATCAGGATCGACGGCGGCGGACTGCAGGCACTGCAATGAGTCCCAGCAGGGCCGTCACGCCCGGTGCGGGGATGATCACGGTCTCCAC
>JBIPMO010000044.1:0-14462 GCA_044369085.1 Phycisphaerales bacterium | reverse complement strand
GGCCAGCACGTGCAGTTGAACCCCGGTCGGATGCCCATCAAGCGGGCCGAGCAGGTCGCCCCGCAACAGGTCGAGCCGGTCGATCACCCCGTGCCGCGTCGCGTTCGCCCGCGCAACATCCAGAGCATCGGCGGAGATATCCGTCGCCGCCCCCCGCGCCCCGGGCAGGTTCTTGAGCAGCGCAGTCGCGATGCACCCCGACCCCGTGCACACATCCGCGAACACCAGCCCGCCCCCCGCGGCAAAGCCCGGCTCCGCCCGCACCGTCTGGAGCACATGCTCGACAATCGTCTCCGTCGATGGCCGCGGGATCAGCACGCGCTTGTCGACGTGGAACGGCAGCGAGAAGAACCACCCCTCGCCCACCAGGTACTGCACCGGCTCGTGCTTGAGCGCCCGCCCCACCAGCCCGCGCAAGAGGTCGCGCTCGATCGCCGAAGCCGGACGGTCCGCATCCATATACAGCCGCAGCCGGTCGCACCCGATCACATGCGCAAGCAGCAGCTCCGCGCACAGCCGGGGGGATTCGACATCCTTCGCAGCCATCGCCCCCGTCATCCAGGCCAGCAGCGCCCGCGTCGTCCAGGTCTGCGGGCCGGCACCCACGGAACCGCCCCCCGCAGCCCCGGTCTCCCTCGGATCCGTGGTTTGACCACGTGTGTTCATCGATGCAGTGTACGGCCGCGCCCCGCCCTATGATCGGCCCGCTCGGTCGCCCCCAGCGCCCGATATGCCACGATCGTTCTCTTCCAAGAGGCTTCACATTGATGACCGCCCCCACATCCGGACTGTCCTCACTCCTCAGCGCCATCGCCGATCAGGCCCGCGCCACCGGCGCGTTCGCCTCGGTCGAACTGATCGGCAACATGGTCTCCTGCAAAGCCCTCACGAATGAGGAGGCCGCCTACCGCGTCGAGCCCCACGATGCGGGCCTTTGCATCACCTGGGTCTCCCCCAACCGCTACCTCAGCCAGTCCATCGAGGCCGACCTCATGTGGACCAAGGATGACCTCGATGAGCTTCTCGCGGAAGAACTCACCGAGGTCGGGTACAGCGGCCCCCCCCTGAAGACCCTCGACCATTACCGGAACGAAGAGAAGCTATTCACCTTTCGGGGAGTCATCCCTGCTCCGCCCGCATCGCTCAGCGCGGCAGACCTGGTCAAGTGCCTCCTGGCCTTCAGCGCCACCTTCGGGCAGCTCGGCGACATGAAGCCCGGTGAAGACGAGGATTGACCCAGTATCTCGGGGACGCTCGCGGCATCGCGACCGACCACACCATTATCCGACGGTTCAGCGATGCGGATGAAACCGCTTTCTCATGCGGTTTCCAGCGGCCGACCCAGCACCGCAACCACCCGCCCGCAGCCGCATCAAACCACGTCGCGACCCCGCTGATTCGCCGACGCCATCGCTGCGATTGCTTCTCATCCATCGAGAAATCCGATACAGTGGACCCAGACAAGCATCCGGGGTCGTGGGAAGCCAGTGACCGAAGGGCGGCCGCGCGGGATCGGTCGTCGTGTTGAGCAGAGAGGTGCCACAGTGCGGATCCTGATGCTGGGATGGGAGTTCCCGCCGTTTATCAGCGGCGGACTTGGCACAGCCTGCTACGGCCTCACCCGCGCGCTCGACCGCATGGGGCACCGTGTCACCTTCGTCCTCCCCAAGGCCGTCGACCGCAACGCCGCATCCCACGTCAACCTCGTCAGCCCCGAGCCCGAGCTCGAAGAGGCCATCGTCCGGGCCAAGGCCATGGAGAAGTCCGGCGCCAAGCCCGCCGACATCGCCTCCATGCACTACCGCCTCCCGGGCCTCAAGAACGTCGACTTCTTCGGCCTCCCCGCCTCCCGCACCAGCCCATACCCGGGCGGCGCCACCGACAAGCTCGCCACCGTCGCCCGCGAAGTCGCCGCACGCGGCACCGCCACCCGCGATGAGATCGCCGCTCTCCGAGCCGCGGGCGTCTGGGTCGGCGATGATGAATCCCTCATCCCCGTCGAGCCCGATGACATCAAGATCCTCCGCGAGCGCAGCGATTACCACGGCGATGTCGTCGGCGATGCCCAGCGCTACGCCCGCCTCGTCGTCTCCCTCTGCCGCTCCCACAACTTCGATGTCGTCCACTGCCACGACTGGATGACCTACCCCGCCGCCATGGCCCTCGCCCAGGTCACGGGCAAGCCCATGGTCGCCCACATCCACAGCACCGAGTTCGACCGCTCCGGCGAGCACGTCCACCAGCGCGTCTACGACATCGAGCGCCGCGGCATGCACGCCGCCATCCGCGTCGTCGCCGTCTCCAACTACACCAAGAGCCTGTGCATCCAGCGCTACGGCCTCGACCCCGACAAGATCGAGGTCGTCTACAACGGCATCGATCAGGGCGGCCAGCCCGCCGATGATGACAACATCGAGAGCAAGGACAAGATCGTCCTCTTCCTCGGCCGCATCACCATGCAGAAGGGCCCCGAGTACTTCGTCGCCTCCGCGAAGAAGGTCCTTGAGAAGATGGACAACGTGAAGTTCATCGTCGCCGGCAGCGGCGACATGGCCCGCCGCATGATCGAACTCGCCGCCGAGATGGGCATCGGCCACAAGGTCCTCTTCACCGGCTTCCTCCGCGGCAAGGATGTCGCCCGCGTCTTCCGCATGGCCGACTGCTACGTCATGCCCAGCGTCTCCGAGCCCTTCGGCATCGCCCCCCTCGAGGCCATGAGCCACGATGTCCCCGTCATCATCAGCAAGCAGTCGGGCGTCTCGGAGGTCCTCACCCACGCCCTGAAGGTCGACTTCTGGGATGTCAACGAGATGGCCAACAAGATCCTCGCCGTCCTCCGCCACCCCCCCCTCAGCCAGACCCTCCGCGAGCACGGCCGCTTCGAACTCCGCCGCCTCACCTGGGACGGCGCCGCCGCCCAGTGCGTCGAGATCTACCACCGCTCCGTCGAGTCCATGAAAGACCGAATGCTCGTCCCCGCCCGCGCCTGAGCATTGAACGAGCCCCGAACGACAGTGAGCGGGCCTCCGCATCCATCATCACCCTGCGTGCAAGTGATCGTCACGGCCCGTCGCTCAAGCCCCCGTGTCGTTCATTCGCCCCGGTCCAGCCTCTCCGCCAACTTCTTCGCCCCCTCGTGCCCCTTCGCCGCCGCGTGCCGCGCGTACATGATCGCCCGATCCTTCTGCCCCGCCCGCTCCAGCCACAGACCCGCCTGAAACGACCACTCGGCGTTCTCATCGCCCTCACCCAGTGCCGCGATGTACAGCCCCGCCGCGTCCATCGGCTCGCCCAGCATCCCGTGGCACAGCGCGAGCTCCTCGATCACCGCCGCATCCGTCCGCCGCTCCGCTTCCGCAATCGCCGTCAGCAGAGCGATCGCCTCGCGCGGCTGGTTATCCCGCCGCAGGATCTTGGCCTCGATGATGCGCCACTCCGTCCGCTCGGGCTCCAGCTTCCGAGCCCGCTCGATGTACCCCCGAGCCACGCTCAGCCGGTTCTCATCCAGAGCGATCCCCGCCAGCCCGGCCCACCCGATCGAAAGCTCGGGGTCAAGCTTTGTCGCGAGCACCAGGCTCGCCCGAGCCGCATCGTTGTCGCCCAGCTTCCGCTGGATCTGCGCCAGGTACAGCGGAAACTTCGGGTTCGATGGTGCCAGCTTCTGAGCCATCAGGTAGTGCGTCCGTGCATCCTCGAGCCTGCCGATCCCCGCCGCGATCGTCGCCGCCGCATGCCGATACTCCGCGTTGTCCGGGCCGATCTGGATCCCCGCCTCGTACTGCGCGTACGCCTCTTCCCCCCGCCCCAGTTGCAGCAGGCACTCCCCGAGCATCAGCCGAGCCCGCTGGTCGCCCGGAAACCGCTCGACCGTCTGCGACAGCACCCCCTCGGCCACCTTCGCCCGGTCCTGGTCCATCGCGCGCCGCGCCGCCTGCAGAGCCGCCTCAACAGTCCGCAGCTCCGTCCCATCCGCCGCCACGCCCAGCGGCGCATCAGGCGATGCACCCTCCGGCCTCACGCTCGGAGCGTTCATGAGCAACACCACCGCCCACGCCCCGCCCCCGGCCACGATGCACCCCGCCGCCGCCAAAGCGGCGAGCATCAGCACACGCTGTCGCGCGGATCCCATCAACAGACTCTATCGACCATCCGGCCGCCAAAGCCCCCTCGGCTACACTCACCCTCCCCATGTCCAGCGATGCAGCCACATCCCTCGCCCCCAAGCACCGCCCGGCCGACATCGAGCCGGCCATCCGCGCCCGCTGGGAGGCCGCCAAGGCTTTCCACGCCGACCCGCAGAAGGTCCTCAGCGGTCAGAAGCCCCCCTATTCCGTCTTCATCCCACCGCCCAACGTCACCGCTCGCCTCCACCTAGGCCACGCCCTCAACAACTCCCTCCAGGATGTCCTGGCCCGCGCCCACCGCATGAAGGGCTTCGAGGTCCTGTGGATGCCGGGCACCGACCACGCGGGCATCGCCACCCAGACCGTCGTCGAGCAGCGACTCCTCAAAGAAGAGGGCAAGCGCCGCACCGACTTCACCCGCGAGGACTTCATCGCCCGCGTGCAGGCCTGGAAGGATGAGTACGAAGCCGCCATCACCGACCAGCTCAAAACCATCGGCTGCTCGTGCGACTGGGAACGCCAGCGCTTCACGATGGATGACATCTGCGCCAAGGCCGTCCGCGAGGCCTTCTTCCGCCTCTTCAAAGATGGCCTCATCTACCGCGGCAAACGCCTGGTCAACTGGGACCCCGCCACCCAGACCGCCCTCGCCGATGACGAGGTCGAGATGGAAGAGATCGACGGGGCGTTCTACTACCTGCGCTACCCGCTGGTCCGGCCGGCAACGAATGATGCGGGCAAAGCTCCGCTGACCGCCAAGGATGTCATCCCCGTCACCTGGTCCGAACTCTCGGCCCTGGGATATCCCGGCGCAAGCACACATCCACCAGATGACCGCGCCTGGATCACCGTCGCCACCACGCGCCCAGAGACCTACCTCGGCGACACCGCCGTCGCCATCAACCCGCACGACAAGCGAGCCAATGCGCTCCGTCGCCTCTACTGCGAGCTCCCGCTCGTCGGCCGCTGCATCCCGATCATTGAGGATGACTACGTCGTCAAGCCGCTGACCAAGGAAGAAGCCGAAGCCGCCGAAAAGTCGGGCACCCCCATCGACCCCAAGGCCAAGTTCGCCACCGGCTTCCTCAAGGTCACCCCGGCCCACGATCCAAATGACTGGGAGATCGGCCAGCGCCACAATCTGAAGGTCATCAACGTGATGGCCCCCGATGCCTCCATCTCCGACAAACACGGCTGGACCGACATCGGCGATGCCCACCTCTTCGTCGGCATGCCGCGCGAAGCCGCTCGCAAGAAAGTCACCGAAGAGTTCAAGGCCCGCGGCCTGCTCGAACAGGTCCGCCCCTACCGCCACAGCGTCGGCCACTCCTACCGCAGCCACGTCCCCATCGAGCCCTACCTCTCCGACCAGTGGTACTGCAAAGTCACCGATGACAAGCTCCGCGGCAACGCCCTGCGAGCGATGAATCCTGCACAGAGAAGCCATCAAGCTCTTGGTGGCCCGGCACTCCGTGCCGGGTCTGAATCTCCTGGCCCGGCACTCCGTGCCGGGTCCGTTCCGTCGCAACCCAGCGACCGCACCATCCTCGACCGCATCCCCGAGCACCCGATCCATCCCGAAGGGTTCGTCGGTCAAGACCCCTATCCCGCCGGTGCCTCGTCGCCCTCGACCCTGAAGGAGACGCATCGGAACCTGCCTCACCTGCAGCTTCCGCTCGCGACTTACTTCGTGACGTGGCGCATCGCCGACAAACCTCCGCTGAGCGAGCGCGAGCGCGAAGAAGTTGTGACATCACTCCGCCATTTCGACGGCGAGACGATCGACCTCTACGCCGTCTCGGTGATGCCGGACCACGTGCACTGCATCGTGCGCCCGTACGACGGACTGAAGCTGCTCGACTGGGTGCGGAGTGTCAAGAAGTTCAGCGCGGGAGCCGTCAACAAGCTGCGCTCCGATACCGGATCGCTCTGGCAGGACGAGGCTCTCGACCACGTCATCCGCGACGGAGCGTACTTCGGCGAGTACATCCGCTACGTGGTTCGCAATCCCGTCGAAGCCGGGCTCGTACAGCGGCCGTCCGAGTATCCGTGGACGGCGGTGCATGCGAAAGTGATCGCAGAGATCCAGCGTGAGGGATCCCGGCACGGAGTGCCGGGCTACCAGAGCAGCCAAGATGGCGACGGTGCGCTGACCTTCTATCCCGAACGCTACGCCAAGCCCTATGAAATGTGGCACGAGAACCTCCGCGATTGGTGCATCAGCCGCCAGCTCTGGTGGGGGCATCGGATTCCCGTGTGGCACATTCATCTGAAAGTGGATGTTGATCCATCCGGCCAGCATCCTGGGTGGCTTGCAATCACCTGCAACGGGCTTGATCACGCCCTCGGCGGGGAGAGCGGGTTCGACAGCACATGGTTGCGTGTGTTCAAAAGCACCACGGGGCGAGAACTCTCGTTAGAAGATATTCACCGGATGAATGGCGAATGCGAGGACCAAGAGTGCCTCGGTGAGTACGAGGCGTATGTCTGCTCAACCAATCCAGCAGCGATCGAGTACTTCGAAGCGCACCGCGGCCTGAAGCGCGACCCCGACGTCCTCGACACCTGGTTCTCCTCCGCCCTCTGGCCCATCTCCACCCTCGGCTGGCCCGAACCGCCCGCCGACATGACGGGCCTCCTCCAGGCCTTCAACCCCTCCTCCGTCCTCGCCACCGCCCGCGAGATCATCACCCTGTGGGTCAGCCGCATGGTGATGTTCAATCGCTATCTCCTCCCCGCCACATGGCCGTCGAGCGACCTCGACCGTGCCGGATCCGGCAGCGGCCCCGTCCCCTTCCACCACGTCTACATCAACGCCGTCGTCCAGGATGGCCACGGCCAGCGCATGTCCAAATCGCTCGGCAACGGTGTCGATCCTCTCGACATCGTGCACTCCCACGGCACCGATGCCCTCCGCTGGGTCCTCACCCAGACAGCCACGGGCACGCAGGATGTCCGCCTCCCCGTCGACCTCACCTGCCCGCACTGCCAGCACGCCTTCGAGCCCGCCTGGATCACCAGCCCCGCGGGCTACAAGGTCGCCGCCCCTCACCAGACCTGCCCGCAGTGCAAGAAAAAGTCCTGCTCCGCCTACGGAGTCTCCTCAGGCAGTGTGAAGCCCACCGAAGCCGAGCCGCAGGCCCGCAACAGCTCCACCAAGTTCGATGCGGGCCGCAACTTCTGCACCAAGCTCTGGAACGCCACCAAGTTCGCCCTGATGAACCTCGGCGAAACCAGCGACGCCTCAGCCGCGAACACCGGCCTCACCCTCGCCGACCGCTGGATGCTCTCGCGCATCGCCCGCACCATCCGCCAGATCGATGCCGCCCTCGCCGACTACCAGTTCGCCACCTACACCACCGCCATCTACGACCTCTTCTGGCGCGATTTCTGCGATTGGTACCTCGAAGCCATCAAGCCCACCGTGAAATCAAACCCAGCGCAGCAGGCCGTGCTCCGCGCATCCCTCGACACCATCCTCCGCCTGCTCCACCCCATCTGCCCCTTCATCACCGAAGAGCTCTGGGCCGCCCTCAAGCAAGTCCCGAACACGCCCGTCCCCGGCCTCAACCTCGCCGATGCTCACCTCCTCTGCCTCGCGGGCTGGCCCGCCGCCGATGAGAGCCTCATCGATGCCGAGGCCGAAGCCAGGTTCGAGCGCCTCCGCGGCCTCGTCGAAGCCGTCCGCGAACTCCGCTCCGCCAAAGGCGTCGAGCCGCGCCGCCGCCCCACCCTTCACCTCGCCGGGCCCATCGCCACAGCGGTCGCCCAGGCCGGCGGCCTCGTCGAAACCATGGCGCAGCTCGCCAAGACCACAACCGAAACCCCTCCCGCCGGTTCCGCGGCTCTGCTCTTCGAGGGCGGCGAGCTCTTCCTCTCCGACCTCGCCGATGCCATGGATGCCGGTGCCGAAAGGGATCTCCTCACGCAGACCGTCGCAAGGCTCGATAAAGAGATCAGCATCGTCGAGGCGCGGCTCGCCAACCCCGGCTACGCCGCCAAGGCCCCCCCCAAGCTGGTCGAAGAGACCAGGAACACACTCGCGCAGAAGAAAAACGAGCGCGATGCCGCCGCCGCCCGCCTCGCTCAGCTCGGCTGAGATCCGTTCTCCGACCAGACCACCAAGGACACCGCGATGGAGTTTCGAATGCAGTCACCGAGCCGACACCGCCTGCTCACGAACTTCTTCCCCCTGTGCGCCCTCTGCTCGCTCTGGTTGCTCCCCTCCGGCTGCGCCCCGCCGCGCCCAAAGAACCAGGGCGCTGTCCAGTCCATGCCCGCCGGCGCCTCAACCTCCATCACGATGGGCGAGGCAGCCGCCGTCTCCGAAGCCCCCATCCTCCGGGCCGAGGTTCTCTCCACCGACAAATGGACCTTCGCCACCGCCGAGGGCCACGTCATCCGCACCGCCAACTACCGCATCTACACGACCGTCGAGAACCCGGTGCTCCGCGGCCGCCTGGCCACCTACCTCGAGCACGGCCTCGTCCACTACCGGACCGCCCTGGGCCCGCTCCCCGCGCCCACCCAGCGCCTCGACACCTACCTCATGAAAAACCGCCCGCAGTGGGAGGCGGTCACCAAGCAACTCATGGGCGAGCAGGCCGAACTGCTGCTCAAGATCCCCCGCGGCGGTTACGCCTCCCGCGGCATCGGTGTCTTCTACGACATCGGAATCTTCGACACCCTCGCCATCTCCGGCCACGAAGGCTGGCACCAGTACACCCAGCGCGTCTTCAAGGAGCAGCTCCCCGTCTGGCTCGAAGAGGGCGTCGCCACGTTCATGGAAGGCCACCGCTGGGAAGGAAACACCCCCGCGTTCCGCCCGTGGTCCAACGTGCAGCGCTTCGATCAGCTCCGCACCGCCGCCGACAAAGGCGGGCTTCTCCCCCTGGAAGATCTCCTCGATTCGCGGCCGCAGGACTTCCTTGACCAGTCCGATGACCGCGTCCTCACCTTCTACTCACAGATCTGGGCTCTGGTCCATTTCCTCAACGAAGGCGAGAGCGGGAAATACCGCGCCAGCCTCCGCGTTCTGCTCAACGATGCCGCCACCGGACAGCTCAACGAGTCTCTGCGCACTCGTCTGGGCGACCGAGCCGCTTCATCGGCGCTCGTCCAGCGCACCGGACCGGGCGTCTTCCTTGCCTATTTCAACGAGGATCTCGCCGCCGCTTCGTCCGAGTACGCTGCCTTTCTGCAGCAACTCGTGGCCACCGGATCCCGCGGACCCATCGTCGAAGGCAGATCCCCGATCACCCCTCTGGCCGATAATCCCTGACAGCGGGCGTACCGGAGCGGCCGGATTCGCTCCCGGGCCGTTCCATCGCACGAACTTGGTATTCAAGGAAAGATTCGGCGAAACCGGGAAAGAGACCACCCCGTAAAGCCAAGGGGAACGCATTGATAGATGCAGAATTCACCGCTGCAGTTCCTTGCCCAAGCATTGTTCGGATTGTAGAGTCTTGTGTTGGGAGGGGTTTCGTTCACGTCACGACCCACGTGTTTGTTCCGGGCTGATCTCGCCTTTACCCCAAGGCGGGGACCGTTGCACCCCGTTTGCGGCATGCAAACAGGCGTGTGACTCAATCTGTGGCTTCCCTCTTACTCAACGCCCCGGGCTTGCAGCCATGCAAGTCTGGGGTTGTTTTTTGTTCGGGTGCCGCATTCCACCGCTCGAATCAGCCCCCGTGCTGCCGCACCCGCCGCCACACCAGCCCCGCGACCCCGGCCGCCGGCAACAACACCAGACCGATCGTGAGCACGTTGAGGCTCGAAGCCGCGACAAGCCCCGCCGACACCGCCGCCCCAGCCGCCAGCCCGGTCATCGGGCCAACCGTGTACCCCACGCCGATGAGCGCCTCGTGACGCCCGCCCGCATCAACCCCCGCCGAACCAACCTCCATCGCGTAGTAGAACGCCGCCGAATACGTCGCGCCCATCCCCGCACCAAAGAGCGCAAGACCAAGCCCGAACACCCACGCGGTTGAAGCGAGCATCACGAGCACGAAACCAGCCAGCAGCACGGCTGAACTCCACACCAGTGTCACGAACTGCCCGTGCCAACCGCTCCATCGCTCCATCCCGAAGAACATCACCACGCGAGCGATCATCCAGACGCTCGCGATCTGTGTCCCCTGCGTCTGGTCCAGCCCGAGCCCGACCCGCAGCGTCGGCAGCAGCGGGTTGAGCGCTGTGTACACGATGTACGAGAACACCAGCACCAACTGATGGCACCAAAGAAGGTCCGAATACCGCCGCTTCAGCTCGGGGTCGGCCAGATGGTGATCGTCGGGCGCATGCCCGCCCGGCTCGCGCTGCAACGCGAAGACCACCGGGATGATGAGCACGTGCGACAGCCCCATCAGCGCGATCGCCTCCAGGGGCCTCTCCTTCACCATCGTCGACAGCAGCCAGAACGTCACCACCTGGCTGCTCGCCCACGCCAGGTTGAACCGCCCCGTCACGCGCCGCAGTTCATCGCCCGTCCGCCCCGCCGAAAGGAACGACTCCACCGTGGGCCACAGCAGCCCCGTCAGCGGCGAGTAGAGCCCCACCATCACCCAGATCGCCCCCGGTGATCGCCAAAGCCACGGCAGCAGGCACAGCCCCGCGAGCATCACGTGAATGAGCGCCAGCAGCGTCCGCGTCGACACCGCTCGGCCCGGCCCCGCCAGCGCCCGCACGATCCGCCCGGACATCGCCGCCGCCAGCACGTACGGCACCCCCTGCACAAGCCCCAGCAGCAGGCTCTGCGTCGCGCTGAACTTGTACGCCGAT
Organism: Phycisphaerales bacterium; assembly: GCA_044369085.1. Lineage (GTDB taxonomy): Bacteria > Planctomycetota > Phycisphaerae > Phycisphaerales > UBA1924 > JAEUIV01. The sequence goes on along the minus strand of JBIPMO010000044.1, from coordinate 3,558 downwards.
TCCGCGACGAAATACACCCCGATCAGCGCCGCCGCCGCGCCGAGGTTGTCGACCCACGACAGCGAGAGCGTGGCCCACTGCGCCGACCGGGAAGAGTGGATGTTCGGCTGGGTCATGCGGCGGGATCGGGGCCTCACGCGGCGACGTTGCCGGGCGCGGGCCGGGATCGTAGCATTGCCCCCGGTTCATCCCCGTGTGCCCGTAGCTCAACTGGATAGAGCGTCGGCCTCCGAAGCCGAAGGTTACAGGTTCGACTCCTGTCGGGCACGCTTGCATCACCCGCGACCGCCGAGCGCTCGCGCTCGCCCGATCCAAAACATCAGACGCCATGCGGCCCGACCACCGGGATCTCCTCCGTCGGCGCATCGGGCATCGCAACCGTCAGGCCGTACCCGGCCCCAGCGTGCCCCGCCCCGGCGAGTTCGGGCGTGTTGCAGTCACGCGACAGGTGCAGCAGCACCACATGCCGCCGCGGCCTGATCGCCTGAACCGCGACCGTGCACTCCTGGTTTGAAAGGTGGCCGCTGCCCCCCATGATCCGCGACTTGAGGAAGTACGGACGCCCGCTCTGCTCCTGCATCGTCGGGCAGTAGTTGCTCTCGATCGCCAGCACATCGACCCCCGCCATCCCGCGCGTCAGCGCCGGCGTCACGCCACCGACATCCGTCGCATACCCCAGCGACCGTCCGGCCCGCTCGAACTCCAGGCGGAACGCGACCACCCCCCACTCATCGTGCGCTAGCAGCATCGGCACCGCGATGTCGCCGCTGCGCAGCCGAACCGCATCATCAAACAGGTACAGCCGATTCAGCGGCCAGCCGTCCCGCTGCGCCCGCGGCGCGTGCGCGGTGTGCAGGTGCAGCCGCGTCCGCGCCGGCAACGCCTTCACCCACCCGCGATGAAAGTGATCGCCATCAAGGTGCGTGATCAGCACATCGTCCACATGGTCGAGCGAAAGCCCGAAGCGAGAGAGGTGCAGCCGCGTCCGCAGCGGCGACAACCCCGCATCGATCAGCGTCACCCGCCGCAGGCGCCCATGTCCATGGATCACCGCCGAGCAGTTCCCCGATGACGATGATGAAAGCACCACCAGCGAAGCCGGCTCGACCTCAGGCACGACGATGACAGGCGATTCCGACATCGCACCGAAACGGCCAACGGGATCGGTCGGGCAGCGCTCGCTCACGATCAGAAACCTAGCAGACGCCCGTCACGAAATCACCAGTCCCCAGATCATCGCCTTTCTCTGGGGTGCATAACCAGCACCAGACCATTCCACGCCAAACCGACGAGCTATTCCGCCGGATTCTTCTGGCCACACCCCCAGCCGCCCGATACCCTGTCTTGAACCTCATCGCTTTGGAGGGCGGTCCCGCATGGGCGAGATTGGGCAGGATCACCGGGCATCAGGATCGCACGCCGTCGGCACCGATGCGCACGACCTCGGCCCCGCCCTCCTCCCCGCCCTTCAGCAGGCCTGCAACAACAGACTCTCGGATGTGCGCTGGTTCCGGACCGACTGGCAGACGGGCGGCGCAGCCACCGCGTTCGCACGATTCGCCTGCGAAGACGGCATCACCCGCGAGGTCGTCATCAAGATGCCCGTCGGCCCCAAGGAGCACCGCTTCCTCTCGCGGCTCGCCGCGATCGATGCCCCCACCCCCCGCATCGCCGCCAGCGGCCTCGAAATCAACGGCTACGACTTCGCCTGGGTCATCATGGAGCGCTTCCCCGGCGACCCGCTCTCGGGCCGCCTGCACGCCGATGTCTTCGAGCACCTCGCCATCGTCGCCGCACGCTTCCAGGCCGCCGCCGGCGCCGCCTTCGAACTCGAACGACCCGGCCCGGGGCTCGAATGGGAGCGCCTCATCCTCCGCGGCCTCGAATACCTCCGAGCCAACGACGACTGGGTCCCCCGCGCCCACGAGTGGATCGAGGCCCTCAAGACCACCCACAAACTCCTCCCCAGGCTGCTCGCCATCTGGAACGGCCGCCGGATCAACACCTGGTGCCACGGCGACCTCCACCCCGGCAACTGCATGGAGCGGCGGCCCGATTCAACGTGGGGCTCGCCCGCCTACGTCCTGCTCGACTTCGCCGAGGTCCACCCCGGGCATTGGGTCGAGGATGCCGTCTACATGGAGCGCCTCTTCTGGGCACGCCCGCAGTTCCTGGGAGGTGTGAAGCCCGTCTCCCTCATGGCGCAGGCCCGGCGCGAACTGGGCCTCGATGTCAGCGATGACTACGGCATGATCGCCAACGCCCGCCGCGCCCTCATGGCCGCCACCACCCCCGCCTTCATGGAGCGCGAAGGACACCCCGCCCACCTCGCGGCAACGCTGGAAGTGCTCAAACGCGTCCTGCCCCAGGTCGTTCACTAGATTCTGTCTGATGGATCGGTTTTCGGTGGCTCGGCACTCCGTGCCGAGTCCGAATGACGTGAATTCTGAGCCGGCACGGAGTGCCAGCCCACCAAAGAGCATCCCTCAGACAGAACCTAGCACCTCGCCGCGTCGACCCACGCGCACGGATGCGGGCTTTCTCCGATACTGCCCCGGTTGCCCGAATCACCCCGTCCATTCTGGAAAATCGCCCGCCGGATGCTCCGCCACCCCTGGACCGCCGCCGCGGCCCTCCTCATGGCGTTCATCTCCGCCGCGGGCCTCGGCGCTGGCCTCCTCGGGCTCCTCCCCGTCCTGAAAAACATCCTTGGCGAGCAGGCCGCCACCCTGCCCACCCTCGTCCGTGAGGGCGCTGAAAAAGCTCCCTGGCTCTTCCCGAACGGGCCACCCGAAGATCTCATCGCCCGCCTGCCCGCGGGCCGCTTCGATGCCGTCCTCTGGCTCATCATCGGCCTGGGCGTGCTCACCGTCATCGGCGCGGTCGCCAACTTCCTGCACGCCTACCTCTCGCTCACCCTCACCACCCAGACGATCGCCGAAGTCCGCCGAGCTGCCTACCGCCGCCTGCTGCACCTCCCCCTCAAGGCCGTCGTCAGCGGCAGCGGCTCCGATCTCACCAGCCGCATCCTCAACGACACCAACTCGCTCAACCGGGGCCTCCAGGCCCTCACCAGCAAGGCCGTCTCGCAGGTGACACGCGGCATCGCCGCCTTCATCGCCGCCATCTTCATCAACTGGCCGCTCACCCTCGCCACCCTCGCCGTCGCGCCGATCCTCGCCATCGTCATCCGCAAAACCGGCAAGGCCATCCGCAAGGCCTCCAAGGGCACCCTCCGCTCGCAGGCCAAGCTGCTCGAAGACGCCACCGAGGTCACCCGCGGCTTCCGCGTTGTCAAGGTCTTCGGCAGCGAACGAGCCGAGCTCGGCCGCTTCAGCGAGCACAACCGCGAAGTCCTGCGCGAATCCCTCCGCCTCCGCACCGCCCAGGCCATCGCGGGCCCGCTGCTCGAGACCATCACCATCTTCGCCTTGGGCACCCTCGCGCTCATCGCCACCAAGGCCATCATCGATGGCAAGCTCCAGCTCACCGACTTCCTGCTCACACTCGCCTCGCTGGGCATCGCGGGCAACGCTCTCCGTCCGCTCTCGGCCATCA
>JBIPMO010000254.1:0-4691 GCA_044369085.1 Phycisphaerales bacterium | reverse complement strand
GGATTCTGTGAAAGTCGCGGAGTTCGAGGGCTGGGCCCGCGGGCGGCGGGCTGAGTGCATCGAAGAGTTCCGAGCGCGGTTCGCCGCATCGGCCAAGCCCGCGTCTCCCGCCGACCTCCGCGACCTGCGGATGATCCTCAACGGGTGGCGGTACATCGAGCGGATGCTCGAGCAGATCGATGCAGGCGATTGAGCAATGGGCGGGAGGGATCGGGGATCAGCGATGAGGGATGCGGGAGCATTGTCCGGCGATTGCTTGTGACATTTCTGGCCGGGCGATGATGTTCCGACTAGTTCTTCACTGTCATTCTCCGGTAGAATCTCGGGCATGTCACGGATGACCACCAGCTACGAGACGGGCCGCGTTGGACAGGCGTGCGCGGCGACGGGGTCTCCACTTGCGCCGGGGGATGCCTACATCGGTTCGCTGTGCGAGATCGATGAAGAGCCGGGCATGCAGCGGCTTGACTACTCCAAAGCAGCATGGGAGGGCGGGGCCCGCCCGGCACGGCTGATGGCCTACTGGCGCGGCGTGGTGCCGCCCAAGGACAAGCCCGACCGGCCAACGCTTGACGCCGCGTCGTTGCTCTCGCTCTTTGAGAGCCTGAGCGAGGCCGCCGAGCCGCGCCACGTGGCGTTCCGCTACGTGCTGGCGCTGCTGCTCGTGCGCAAGCGCGTGCTGAGCGTGACGGGCACACGCGATGCGAGCGCTCACGGGCCCGCGCTGATGCTCGTGAGGCCTCGCGGCAGCGCGCCTGAAGATGCGCCGATCGAGGTCATCGACCCGGCGATCGACGATGTGCTACTGGCCGACATCACCGAACAGATGCGTGCCGCTCTGGGGATCGAGCCGTGAAGCGAGTTCTGACCGTGGACGGTGTCCTCCGCTGCCGCGGCGCTCTCGCGGCCGCGGCCATGATCGCGCTCGGGGGATGCACGGAGAGTTCATCGACGTCCAAGCCCGCCGCGACTCAGCCGCCGCAGGTCCGGGGGGTGCAGCCCGCCAAGCCTGATGCGCGCGGGCAGACCGCATCACGGACTGCTCCCACGACCGCGGCCAAACCGGGAGCGGCCCCATCGAAGCCCGGCGATCCGAAGCAGTCGGCAGGACCGGCTCGCAAGACGGAGACGCAGACCAAGCCCGGGACGAAGCCGCCCGACAAGCAGGCGGCGAAGCAGCCCGCCAAACCGGCAGGCGCGGTGCCCGCTCAGGCGAGCGCGCAGAAAGCTCCAGCCACCGGGCCGAGTTCAAACGCTCGGTCCGAGCCGCTTCCGCCTAAAGAGCGGGCGCGAGCCGTCGCTCCCACGACCGCGCCGCCGACCCCGTCTCAGCCGCAGCAGGCGGTTGAGCAGGGGACTCCGCGGCCGCGCGAGCAGGCCCCTGCGCCAGTTCAGCCCGCCGCGACCGCCACGATCCCGCCCGTGAGCGGGCGGCCGATCGAAGAGGGCCTCGCCCAGCCCGTCAAGCGTTTTCCCCCGGTGGCGCCGATCTCGGGCCGCCCGACGGAAGACGGCTCGGCGGCCACGGCGGCGGCGACGGCCGCTCCTGCGCCCGCATCGCCCCGCAGCGCGATTGCGGAGGATGCATCGCTGCCGACATACGCCGCGGTTGCCAGTGCGCAGAACGAACGGGCGGCGCGTCTGCAGCGTGTCTGGGCGCGAGCGGTCGCGTCGATCACCTTCGTCGACAGCGAGGGCAAGCAGCGCTGGGAGCAGGGCGAGGGGCACTTCCAGGTGATCCAGCCATCGAAGATGGCGCTGTCGGTGGGCAAGCTCGGCGAGGTCTTTTTGTGGCTCGGGTGCGATGAGGATCGCTACTGGTTCATCGACCCCAAGGAGACCAAGCGGGCCTATGTCGGTCGCCACGAACTTGTGACGCGTGCGAAGGTCGAGTCGCTCGGGCTGCCTGTTGCGCCGCGCGACCTGATCTCGCTGTCGGGGATCACCCCGGTGCCCGGGAAGCAGGGGGCCGATTCGACGCTCGGCCGCGGATCGGCGGGGGAGTTCGTGCTCGAGCAGCCGCGGCCCGGCGCGTTGTGGCGGACTCGGCTTGATCCGCGCCTTCTCACGCCGGTCGGCATCGACATCTTCGACAACGGCGGGCGTCAGATCATCACCAGCGAGCTCGAGGGCTACGCCGAGGTCCGCCTCCGCGGCGAGGCGGGGAACTTCCCGGTCATGCCCTCGCGCATGAAACTCACCCACCTGCCCACGAACTCCAGCATGACCCTCTCGCTTTCTGATTCGACCGATGGCGGGCGCGGGCGGTTGTCATCAGAGGTCTTCAACTTCGAGTCCCTGGTCGAGCGGCTCGGCATCACGGAAGTGGTGGACCTTGATGAGGGAGATTAAGCGCGTGCGCACGGGGCACGCTCTGTGCCTTGTTCTCGCAGTTCTGATGATGGCGCTGCGCCCCGCCTTCGCGGCCCCGTCGATCGTGATCGGTCCCGGCGATGCGCAGGATGGCTGGTTCGTGCTGCCCTCGGGCAAACTGGGTTGGACGCTGCATCACGTGCCCGCCGAAGCGCCGCCCGGGACGGTGCGGCGGGTCGGGCTGATCGCTCATCGGCCGGATTTATGGGCGACCGACCGCGGCCGGCTGGTGATGGCGTACGCGCCGCCTGAAACGGCGGTGAAGACCGGCGAGGCCGCGAGAGCGCCGCGCGGGTGGTCGTTCCGCGAGGTGGTGGCCGATCGCCTCGGCAACGGGCTGATCACCTACGACCTGCCAGTCCCGCTGCCGCCCCTGGATCCCGCGTTCGTTCCGAGTTCGCTGATCGCCTGCGGGATGCGCGTCGTCGTGCTGGGCGAGGCGGCGGGCGAGGCGGGGCTGCGCGTGCTGACCCTCGGAGCCTGGCAGGAGCTGGCGATGCCGACGGGCGGTTCGCGCGGCGTCTCCGACTGGCGGCTGTACTCCGTCGCGCGCGAGCCCGCTCTGCTGCAACGGCAGGACGAGCGATCCCTCGTCTGGACAACGAGCCTGGAGGCCCCGGCACCCTCATGGAACTCGCGCCCGGTCGGGGCGTTTGAGGACGTGGTGGTGGTGGGCGATGTGATGCACCACGTCCGGCAGAACGCGGAGGGGGCCTGGGACATCGGGCTGGTGCGCGGCGAGCGCGTGCTTCGGACGGCGTTGCTCCCGCCGCTCGACACGCACGAGGCGGGCGATTCAACTAGCGCGATCTGGCTCGTCCCCGTGGGCGACAGGCTCGGGTGGTACTGGGCGTCGACGAGTGCCAGGACCGACACCACCCCGCGCTCATCACCGAGCGGGTCCGGCACGAGCCCGCCATCCCCCGTCGCTTCGGCCGGTCCTCCGATGGCCACCCGGATCTTTGCGCGGGTGGTGTCGCGGGCGGGAACGATCGAGCACGATGGCCCGGCGATCCTCGCCAGCCCGCTGGCTCGCAGGGAGATCGAGGCGTTGGGGCTTGCGTTGGCTTCGCTGCTTGTGGCGGTGTGCGCCGTGGTGTTCCGCCGCGACGGGATTGCACGCGACGCGGTCAAGCTGCCGCCGAACACATCGCTCACACCCCCGGGGCGGCGGACCCTGGCCGCGATGCTCGATTTTGCCCTTGCCGTCGTCGTCGCGGGGTGGATCTGGAACGTCGGGATCCTTGACGTTCTGCTGGCGGGCGCTGGTCAGCCGGGCGGACAGGCCGGGGGGCTCGGTGTCCGTCCGCTCGTGACGGCCCTGATGTTCCTTTTCTTCACGAGCACGATCGCCGAGGCGCTGACCGGGCGAACGCTGGGCAAGGGCATGCTCGGGTGCCGCGTCGTTTCGGCCGCGACCGGCGGGCATCCGACGCTCACACAGTCGGTGGGCCGCAACGCCGTCAAGGCCCTGTGCCCGCCATTGGCGGCGTTCTACCTGAACCCCGGCCCGCAGACTCAGGCAGGGCTCTTTGGGACGGTGGTTGTCAGCGATGCACCCGGGTTTGATGAAGCCAGCGGCGAGTGAGCCCATTGGATGCCGGCTCCCTTGAGGTGGGGATACATCTCCCGGCGCTCCAGCCCCGACCGGCGCGACCCGATAAACACAAACGGACGTTCATCCGCAGCGCGATCGTTCCGCGCCCCCCCCCCCCCCCCCCCCCCCCCGGCCCCGCGACCACCTTGGAGCCCTGTGAGTGGCCGACAGCAAGGACAAGCCAGCCAAGGAGCCACCGCCAAAGCCACCCCCGGCTCCGAAGCCTCCGCTGCGACCGCGCGACCTATGGCCGATCCCGGTGGCGGCGCTCGGGCTGGCGCTCATCATCGGCGGGCTGGTGATGGTCAAGCGTTCGGCCAGGGGACCGGACAACGAGGGGGTGCTCGCCGATGCGCAATCGCTCATCGAACGGCAGCAGTACGGGCCGGCTCTTGATGTGCTGAACGGGCCGATCACCGGCACCATCGGCGTCGAGGGGATCGACCCTGTTCTGCGAGCGCGGTTCCACGCCCTGCGCGGCGAGGCGGTGTTCCTCGGGCAGCGGCAACTCGCGCCCGACGCTCCCTCGGCCGACGATGCCGCGGCCTACAAGAACAACACGCTGGCCCTCGAAGAGTTCGCCAAGGCTCGCGAGCTGGATGTGGGTTCGATCACTCCTCGGCGGCTCGCGTTCGTGGCCGAGGCACTGTTCGACCTGAGACGAGATGACGATGCGGAAAGGGCGATCATGGAGCTCCCCGATGAGGTCGGGGATCGCCGG
>JBIPMO010000252.1:0-4707 GCA_044369085.1 Phycisphaerales bacterium | reverse complement strand
CGGCGGGGGTGGTGGGGGTGGCTGCGGAGGATCAGGGTCAACAGGGGGGGCGTTCGGATCGGCGGGCGGCGGCGGGTCGAGGTTGTCGTGGATCCACCGCCAGATGTCATCGAGCAGGTCGGCACGGGCCGATTCGATCCGTCGCGCCCCGCTCTGCTCGTCCAAGGGCATCACCGGAACGGCACGAAACTGGGTGAAGAACACCATGAGAAGGCACAAAACTGTGGGTGCCCCGAATCGACGAAGGCAGCTGACCCATGATTCGGAGACGAAAGTCGCTTTGGACGCATGTTCCTGTGCCGGGATAGACTTGCCGCGCGGAAAGACGGGCATGATCTGCCTCCTCTTCGTTGGCAAGCCGGCCCAACAAGGTCCGGTTCGCCACAGAGGAGGCGGAGCTCATGGGGATGCCGTTGGCGCGTGCGGAGGATTTTTCTGAGGAGTGGTGTGTGCCCGGATCCAGCAGCAGATCCGACCCCGAGCCTGCGAGCACGCTCGCGCCCAGCCGCGTTGAGGGGCTGGTCTCGCGGATGCGGGCCGGCGATCGCGGCGCGGTCGCCGAGTTCGTGCGTGAATACGGCCCGCTCATCCGCCGCAGGGTGCGCAGCAAGCTCGGGACGGCAGTCCGCAGGCTCTTCGACTCCGAGGATCTGCTCTCGACGGTGTCGAGACGGCTCGACCGGGTGGTCGCGCAGGGGCAGCTGTCTTCATCGAGCGTCGATCAGTTCATGGGGCTGGTGCACCGCATCACCGAGCACGCCGTCATCGACAAGGTCCGAATCGTGCAGCGCATCCAGCGCAGCGAAGAAGAGGATGCCCAGTTCGCCCGGGCGATCGCCGACCGCGTGTCACTCGACGGTGCGGATTTCGACTTCGAGCTCGAGCGGGTCTTCGCGCTCGCGGGCGACGAGATCAACCAGCAGATCCTCTACTACTGGATCCACGAGGTTCCAAGCCCGGAGATAGCCAGGCTGCTGAACATCCCCGAGGGAACCGTCCGCTGGCGCTGGTCCAACGTGCGCAGCGCCATCCGGAAGAGCATCGCATGATCACGTCGGGCAGGCCCACGTTCGATGGATCGCGCACCCCTTCCTCGGGCGAGGACTGGGCGCGGCTCTCAGATGACGACGCCGCCGATGCCCTGCTGACCGAGGCGGCGCGGTCCAGGAGCCGGCGCGAGGACGTCACGCTCGCCAAGTACCTCAGGCTGGTGCCGAATCTCTCTTCGCGCCGTATCGTGCTCGACGCCGCCATCGAGGCGGTGCTGACCAGCGCCGACGCGATCGGGCGCGATCGGGCGGCGGTGGCCCGGAGCCTGAGCCGCGACTATCCCGAGTTCTCCGGCGCGGTCGCCGATGTCCTTTACCTCGACAGCGCCCTGGGCAGCACCGCCCAGTGCCGGTCGTTCGTCCGGGCGTCCCCGCCTCCGGTGCCCTTCGGTGTCGGCCCGCCGCTGGCTGACGGCCTGCCGAGGTACCTGGCGCTCAGCCGTATCGGCGAGGGGACCAGCGGCGCGGTCTACTCCGCGGAGGACCGGCTCTTCGCATCGGAAGATCGCCCGGCGCGGGTCGCGGTCAAGGTGCTGTTTGAAGTCGATCACGGCTCGGCTTCGTCCATCGTCGCCGAGGCCATCCGCAACCGCCGCGTCGAGCATCCGAACGTCGTGCGGGCGCTCGACGCCGGCACCGCGCCGTGGGGTGCTGCGTTCATCGTGTCGGAGCTCATCAACGGCGGCGACCTGTCCGCGGTGCACGGGCCGGATCGGCGGCTGGACCTCGGCGAAATCGTTCGCATCGTGACCGAAGCGGCCAAGGGTGTGGAAGCCGCTCACGCCGCCGGGGTGATCCACCTCGATCTCAAGCCATCGAACGTCATGGTGGGCAACGACGGCACGGTCAGGGTCACCGATTTCGGACTGGCGCGGGCCATCGAGACCGAGCACGGAGACGGATCCGCATCGAGTTTCGTCGGATCGCTCGGCTTTGCGCCCCCCGAGCATCTCGACGGGACCGCCACCACCGCGAGCGATGTGTACGGGCTGGGCGGGCTGCTCTACTTCCTCATCACCGGCGATGCGCCCAACGGCGCGACCACCGACGAGGCACGCCGCTGGATCACCGGAGATCCCTCCGGATCGAACAGGCATGCCGCGAGCGCCGAACTGCTGCGCCGGGCGGGCGCAGGCAGGGATCTGTCGGTCGTCTGCCTGAAGGCGCTCAGCCGTCTGCCGGCGGATCGGCACGTCACCGTCGCGGCGTTCCGCGCCGACCTTGATGCCATCGCCGCGCTGCGCCCCGCGCCCTCCATCGCGACGGGCATGGGCAGGCGGATGCTCCTGCGGGTCCGCAGAAGGCCCTGGATCGCCGCGGGGGCGGCCGCGATCTGCCTGGCGCTGGCGGGCGGGATCGCGACCTCGCTCCGCGCTGCCCAGATCGCCAGGGTCGATCAACTGCAGAAGGAACGCGCGAACCGCGCCACGAGTCTCCGCGAGTTTGCCGCCAAGAACAAGGGCACGGATGTGGACTCGAGCGGGCTGCAGTTCCTCTGGGCGCTCAATGCCTTCCAGGCCACCACCCCCATCATGGACCCCGAAATGTGGACAGTCACACTTCGGGGACAGCGCATCGACGCCGCAAGGTCGATCATCGCACGTCAGGTCGCCGCGGGCCGCGGCGAGGACATCGAGAGCGCGCTCTGGCGACTGGCCCTGGCATTCTGGGTCGTCAACGACAAGACGCGGCACGGGGACGAGGTGGAGGTCTCCGATGCCGCCCTCGCGCACCTGCGGAGGCTGAAGGAGTCCGAGGATCGGCTGATCACGTACGCGGCCGTCATCCGCGATTCGGCGGTGATCAAGAGTTCCAGCTTCGCGTTGCAGGAGTCCGGCGCGGGCGCCGAGCCGCTGAAGGTCGCGAGCGACGCGGCGGCTTCGCTCGCTCGCTTCGAGATGCGGCTGAACGAGGACGAGGCCGGTTCCCCCGTTCACAAACTGGCGCTCCACGCCCTCTCCAAGGCGTACGAGGGCAGGATGCTCGCGCTCCCGAAGGAGCGCGAGGCGGTCGTGGCTCGGATGAAAGAGCTCTGGCCGAAGTAGGCCTCAGCCCGCCCCGGCACGGGTTCTCTCGCAGTTCAATAGTCGACGGGCATGCCGATGCAGCGGGGGATCAGCACCGCCTCGACGCGGGGCTTGCCCTCGGGATCCGGGCCCAGCGACTTGCGGAGGTACTCAAGGACCTGACGCGACAGCGTCTCGCGGCCGGGCTCGGTGAAGAAGCCGTGCTGGGCGCTCGCCATGATGGCCGCGATGCCGGTGCGAAGCTCGGCGCGGCGAGCGACGAGCTCCTCGTTGACGGTCGGGCCGGCGTGCGCGCCGTGCTCGCCCTCGGCGGCGTGCTCTTCCTTCTTCTCGCCGTGGCCGTCGTCCTTCTTGGCGCCGTCCTTGGCGGGCGGCTCGCCGGCGTGCTTCTTCTTCGACTGGATGATGATCTCGGTGTCCCACATCCAGACACGGCCCGACGACGCGTTGGTGAAGCGTTCGTTGATGAGTGGGATCTCGACGAGCGTCTCCGTGTCGTCGTGGTGGGTCTCTTCGACGTTGACTCCCTTGACCTCCGAGGGCTTGCCCAGCATGGTCATGGCGCCGATGATGATGGCGGCCTCGACCGCCAGCAGCACCGCGATCATCGCGATGGTCTTGACGGGCAGCCCGCCCTTCTTGGGGGCCTCCGCCGCTGGGGCCTCGGCCGGCGGAGCGGCTTCCTTGGGCTTGTCGCTCATCCGTTACTCCTCTTGGGAACCACGCCCGATCACGATGCGGGCGTGGTCACGCGGCATGAGCATCGGCGCGACCGGCGGGCGGGGTGAGATGGCGGGCTCGTTCGGCCCGTGACACGGGCGGGCCGCGCAGCACGAGCGGAAGATTCACGCACGGGCCATGGTCCGAGTATGCGCGCGGGGGGGGGAGGAGGGGCGGTGATGATCGACCCCCGCCCGTCACGCAGCGCGGCGCAGGGGCGCGTTCTCGGTCGTGGGGAACTTGTGAGATGCGAGGGAGTGGGCGTGCTCGGCGGCCCGCTCGGCCGCGGGCAGCTGCATCGTCTCGAGCACGATCACCAGCAGGGGCGTCAGCGCCGCGGTGATGACCAGCGCCGTCGTGAACAGCGCGGCCTCGCCCGCTCGCACCAGGATGATCCCGGCACCGAACAGGTAGGTCACCATCGCGCCCACCATGCAGATGATCAGCGCCTCGTGCCAGCGCAGCAGCCGCCGCGTGGCCGCCGCATCGGTCGTCGGGGGGGCAACCACGGGCGTGTCGCGCTGGGCGAGGCGGCACGCTAGGATCCGCGTGGCCAGCGTGATCGCCAGGCAGCCGCCGAAGACCAGACCCATCAACCAGTAGTCGGTCGGCGGGTCGAGCAGTGAAGCAAGGTCGAGCGGGGTGGGCATGGTGGGGGCCTGATCGGCGGCGGTGCCGGAAAGATGCATGCGTCTGCTCTCCGCCGGGCGTTCGTTTCGGACGTCCGGATCAAGGGGAGATCGGCCCGCCTTCCGGGGCGGTTGAACAGACCCGCACAGAAAACGCGACAGAAGCGAGCGGATTGCCGCCGCCCGTCGAGATCTGAGGTGATACACCCGGGGATGACAGGTGGATTGTTAAGACGCAGGCTGCCGCGCCTCCGCGCACGGACCGCCGATTCCTGACGGAAT
>JBIPMO010000251.1:0-4713 GCA_044369085.1 Phycisphaerales bacterium | reverse complement strand
CCCCTGGATCACGACGCTCGGCGATGAAGCCTCCAGACGCTCGAACGTCATGGTGCCGCCGCGGATGAAGAACGATGCCGAAGCATCGGTGAGCTTCTCGCCCATCGGCAACTGCAGGTTCGAGAGCCGCAGCAGCGGCATCGCGCCGGGCAGGTCCAGGATCTGGCCATCGCGGACTCGCATCTCGCCGCGGCCACGGCGCGTGGAGGAGTCCCCCACCACGCCCGCGAGCGTGACCATGCCGTCGAGGGTGCCCCGGCCTGACGAAGCATCGGGGGGGATCAACTCGGCCGAAGCCCCGGCCGCCTCGCCCAGCGAGCGCATCACCCCGCCAAAGTCGACGGATGCGAGCAGCAGCTCGGCATCAAACTCGGTGCGGCCCTTCTGGTCCGGGCGGATCACCGCCGTCCCGCTGAGGGTGCCGCCGTGAACCTGAGCCTCGACGCGCGGGACCAGATAGGTGCCCGGGGCATCACCCGAGCGCAGACGCAGACGCGCATCGGTCATGGGGATGCCCGACGCCGTGAGCCCGTCTGCTTCAACGGTGGCGAGCAGGCGTGGGCTGCCATCGGGGGTGTCCATGGGGATCGAGACATCCACATCGCAGCGTCCGTTGGTCAGGGTCATCGCAAGCCCGGCATCGATCGAGGCCTGCTCGAAGGTCGCGAGGGTCGTGAACCGCAGCGTGCCCCCGGGGCCCGTGGACGGGCCGGTGTATGTGAGGCGAGCGTTCTGCGCCCGCAGTGGCCCGATCAGTTCCAGGCCCGCGGAATCGATGGCCGATCGCGCGCGCTGGGGGAGCAGGGCTCGCAGGTCGCCGGGCAGCCCGTCGGCCATCAGGCTGAGGTTCAGATCCGCATCGATGCTCGTCCCGGTCGTCCAGCCCCCGCCGACTTCGAGCGACCAATCAGCCGCTCGCGTGCTGAGGCCCTGAACTCGGCCGCCCAGGGGCGTGAGCACCACGCGACCGCTGACGGATTCGAAGTTCGCCTCATGCTCTTCTGACTTGAAAGCGAGCGAGCGCGGTTCGATCACCCCGTCGAACGAAGCGCCACCGCCCGGGGTGCGCAGCAAATCACCGCTGACGGCAAAGACGCCGCGCACATCGTGGGCCGAGAGGATCTCGCCCAGCCGGGCGCTGACGGAGGCGACGATGCCGCGGATGAAGGGGGTTTCCAGGCGAGCGGTGGGCACGCCCAGGGTCAGACGCCCGGGCTCGTCATCGACCAGGGGCCACACACCGCGAGCGGTGAGCAGACCGTGATCGGCCCCATCGACGCTGACCGCGCCCGAGACATCGGCGCACACGACGCGTCGCGGCGTGACCTGAACCGTCCCGGCATCGGGGGAGAAACGGATCTCGCTCTCGAGCACGCGAGCGGCAACGGGGCCATCGAGCCCCAGGGAAACGTCGTAGTCCGTTCCGGACGCGGTCGAGGCAACGGTTGCGCTGGTGCGGACACGGCCACGGGGCACAGCGCGGGCTCGCAGCGCGGCCAGGGTGGCCGCCTCCGCGGGGGCGACGATGCGCAGCAGATCCTCGACGGGTTCGGCGAGCTCGAAGTCGCCCGAGTGCATGGTGGCGCTCACGTCGTAGCCTTCCCCCGCGCGGGGCATGGCCAGCACCTCGGCGCTGAAGGGTGACGAACCGGCGGCACCGACAAGGCCCCGGGCCTCGATCCCCGCATCGGAAACAAAGATCGCCCCGGAGAGGCACGAGACATCGAGGCATCCCTCGCCCGGGCGCGCGCCAAGATCATCGAACCCGATGTCGATGTCGAACAGCGTCTCAGGGCTGGCGGGGGTCTCGCGCACGTGCGCTGCCACATCCGCGAGCCCATGGATGCCCAGGTCACGGATGAGCGACGTGGCGGAGAGCTCGCCGGGCTTACGCTCCCGCTCGCGGGCGGCCAGCGCTGCAAGGAGCAGGCCGTCGCTGGGAACACCCCGCGCCTGGGCGACCACATCAAAGGGATCGCGCTGGTCGGGGGGCATGAGCGTGATCGAGGCCCGCATGCTGCCGCGCGATCCGGTGAGCCCGACCATGTCGGCGACTTCGACCGAGACATCGTTATCCGTGATGCCGAGCCGCACATCCGAGGCGTCGACGGGGTAGGGGAAGGCCTTGGAAAGCAGCCCGACCGTGGGGAACTGGACATCGATGAACGTCTTGTATTCGGCGTGCTCGCCCTCGCCACGGCGGATCTTCACGTTGATGGTGCCCACGCCTCCCATCGCGAAGGCCGGGGCCAGAGCGGACCCCGCGGCCCCCTCAGGCGCGATAAGCCCGCGGCCGCGCAGGGTGGCGAGCCACTCATCGCTCATGAGCATGTCGATGAGCCCGCGGCGGTGCTCGGGGACCGATTCGCGCAGCACATCATCGGTCGGCACATCCACCACGGTGACATCCACGCTGACGGCGGCACCATCGGTCGGCGGGGCGATGACGCCGGTGGCGAGCAGCTTGGCACCGGTCGGTCCCTCGCCGGTGATCTGGACGATGTCGACCTTCTCATCGTCGAACATGATCGTGCCGCGCATGTTCTTGAACGGGTAGGCGAACTTCTCGAACCGGGCTTCTCCCTTGGAAAAGCCGATGCTCCCGGTGACCTTCAGCGGCGCCGGACCCTCGGCGGTCGCCTCGGCACGCGTGATGTCGACGATGCCCGAGAGCATCGCGGTGGGACCGGAGAAGCGGCGGAAGTTGCGTTTGACGGGGAAGGGGGCAAACGGCAGGAGGCGGGGCCGTTCTTCGATGTTGAACTCATCGGTCGTGATTCGAGCCGTCAGGGCCCCGTCGTTCATGGCTCCCTGCAGGGTGAAGTCGACCTTGCAGGGCAGGTCCTCGATCAGCCCGCGGAGCTGCGCCGAGGTCTGGTCGCGCGAGAAACGGATATCGCCCGTGACGCCGCGCATCGCGACAAGGCCGCCGCGCGGACGCTCCGGGCCGTACTGCCTGCTGCGGAGGCGCTCGGCCTCCGTTTCATCCGGAATAGGAATGTTCATCGCGACATCGCGCACGGTCAGGAACGCCCCCGGCCCTTCGACCGGGTCGTAGGTGAGTCGCGCTGTGCGGACGCTGCCCGCGATCTTCATGTCCCGCCACCGCTGGGCCAGCGCCGACGGCACCTGGGCCGACTGGAACCGCGCCAGGTCGAGGTTGTCCAGCGCGAGCACGCCGGTGCGGGCGGCCAGGTCGTACTCGCCCGTCACCTGGATCGGCGTCGCGCCCGCATCGCCGGGCTGGGTGCCCGTCAACTCGAGCGTGTAGCGCGTGCCGCTGGGATCGGGACGCGCGATCCGCCCTTCGACGCGCAGCGCGATCAACTGGTTGACCCAGCCGTTGCCGTGCTCGGCGAGCACCAAAACGCCGTCGTGCAGCTCGAAGCCGGGCAGCACATCCAGGTCACCGCCGGTGCGGGCCCCGCCCAGGCCGCCGATGTTGACGTTGAAGTTCTGGTCCTGGCTGATCGTGATGGTCGGCCTGCGCACCGTGATGCGCTCGACGGGCACGCCGCCCGACAGCAACCCGCCCCACCGGGGCGTGATCTGAACGAAGGGGGCCTCGAAGAAGGTCGCGGCCACCGGATCAACGTTGCGGGCCGACAGCCGCAGGTTCTCGATATAGATGTCGCCCGACGCGGTGAGCCGGACGTTGGTCGCGTCGGCATCGCAGTTGATGGCGTTGCCCACAGCGGGCAGAACTGCCCATCGCAGCGCGCCGAGCCGCAGCGCGATGACCGCGCCGACCAGCAGCAGCAGCACCATGACGATGAGCCGCCGACCCCAGCGCGGTCTCCGACGCTCCCGACGCGACGACAGCGCAGCGGGCGGCCGAGGCACAGTTCCGCCCGAGGAGTCGGCTCCCTCGGGGGCATCGGACATCGAAGGTGGGGTTCCCTGGCTCATGCGACAACAAAGCGGCGGCAAGGAGGAAAGACGCGCTCCCGCCGCCAAAGACCGGACATCAGCCTACACCGGTCGATTCGATACCGCGCAGGTTCGGCTTCTGATAAGCCATCAGCGGCCGGGGGCCTGCATCGGGGATGGCCCGGGGGTCATGCCGGCGGGCATGCCGGGGGGCATCGACATGGGAGCGTCCTGGGCGGCCTGCTTGGGCTGCACGAGATCGGCACGCGTGGGGCGCAGTTTGGCAAAGGCCTCGCCATCGATGACGTAGTACCAATCGGCGAAGCGCTTTCGCAGCCCTTCGGCGCGCTTGCGCCCATCGGCGATCTTCCTGGCACGCTCGGCCACGGCCGCTTCGTACGCCTGCTGCGCCGGATCCTTGGGGGCCTCGGCGCTTGCTGAGGGGGCCTGTGCTGAGGGAGCTTGTGCTGAGGGGGCCTGTGGCGCGGCGGGCTGCTCGGGCTCGGCTCCGCCCGGCGCGGGCTCGGAGACGGGCTGGGCGGGCGCTGGCTCGGTGGAGGCGGCCGGAGCGGCGGGCGGTGCCGGCTTGGGAACCTCCGGGAACATGGATTCGTCGAAGGTCACACGAACGAAGGCGTAGCGAGCTTCCTTGCCCGCGGGCTTGTCTTCGCCTTCCTTGGGGGTCTCGGACTTGATGGGGTCAGAACCCGATGAGAGCTCCTGCGCCGAGCCGAAGAGCACCTCGCCAAAGAGCAGGGTGTAGACGACACCATCCGCGCAGGCAGCGCTCACCTCGCCCTCGTTGGCGACGAACTGGCCATCGCGCGTCAGGAAGAACCCGCG
>JBIPMO010000250.1:0-4737 GCA_044369085.1 Phycisphaerales bacterium | reverse complement strand
GAACGCTGCGTCTCCACCGGCACCGCCAACCAGCGCAACTCCGACCTCGCCGCAGGCCCGGGGAACACCGCGGCCGTGGTCTTCGTCAGCGAAGCCGCGGGTGATGACCGCGTCCTCCTGCACCTGCTCAGCGCCAGCGACACACCCACCACCGCCACACCCATCGAGGTTCATCGCGCCCCGACGATCGGACGAACCGGCATCGCGTGGAATGGGGCGATCTACATGGTCGCATGGGACGAAGGGCCCAGCGGCCTGACACCGATCCGCGTCAAAGCACGTCGACTGAACCCCGATGGCACCTTCATCGATGCCCAGCCGATCGACGTCATGGCCGGCACCAGCGCCGACGTCGAAGCACTGGGCGAAGACTTCCTCATCGCCTGCACGCGTCAGGGGACATACCCCCAGAACATCTATCTCTATGGCTCACGAGTCGACGGACCCACCGGCACCCTGCTCGACGGCCCCTCGGGCATCTTGCTCGGCGGCGGATACGTCAACGGCGCGCCACATGTACGCACCGACGGCTCCAGGTGGCTCGTCGCCGCACACTCGATGTGGTCGCACAACTCGAGCCAGGGCGACGCGATCCTCGCGACGGTGCCCGCCGTCGGGCCGCCTGTTCAGGCCGTGAATCCCACGCCGTATTCTGGCGGGTCGGGTGATCTTGACATCGCCTTCTCGGGCAGTGTGTCACTGCTCGTGTGGCGCACCAACTCGCTTTCCAACGCCAACAACTACATCTCGGGGCGGATCATGCTCACCGACGGCACCCTGCTGCCCGCGTTTGTCATCGCCGAAGCACTCGGGCGGCAGCTCCGCCCGACCGTCGCGTGGGACGGACAGAACTTCGTCGTCGCGTGGGAGGACCAGCGGAACCAGAGCTCTTTCTTCGACGCTCGCACCGACGTCTACGCCACGCGCGTCAGCGAAGCCGGCGTCGTGATGGACCCCGCCGCCTTCCCGATCTGCGCCCTGCCCGATGGCGATACCGCCCCCTCGATCATCGCTCGCGGGCCCGGGCGCACGCTCATCTCAACCTCACGCTTCGCCACGTCGGCGCCTTTCGACTCCTATCGCGTCGGCATGACACGCATCGGCGGCATCGCGATGATGGGCGATGCCAACGAAGATCTGCATGTCGACTTCGCTGACATCACCTCCGTGCTCGCCCACTGGCAGTCAGCCGGCCCCATCGGCGATGCCGACCACAACGGCGCTGTGAACTTCTCCGACCTCAACGCCGTACTCGCACACTGGGGCGAATCGCTCTGAACCATCTCAGCCATGCCGCAACACACGAGGCCGCCCGCTCCGGGCGGCCTCTTTGATGAAGGGCTACCGTCCATCGCATGACGGGTTCAACGCACCTGCAGCCTTGTCCCAACGTCCGCTCCACTTCGAGCAACCCCGCCCCCCCACCCCCGCCTACTTCCGCGCCACCAGCCAGTCGGGCAAGGCCCGCGGGCGGCCGGTGTCGTCCACGCAGGCGAGGGTTGATTCGCCGGTGAGCAGGAGGTCGCTTTTGCCCCGCCCGTCGCCCGCATCGCGCCAGAGTTCGTAGCCGTGGTCGATGCGGACGCGGCTGCCGCCCGTCACGTTGGTGACCAGGACCACCTCATCGTCGTAGCGAGCGGGGGCGCGGTAGCGGAGGTCCAGCCGCGTCACGACCAGAAAGATTCCGGCGGCTTCGAGCTGTGCATAGGTGACGCCCGCGGCCCGGAGAAGTTCGGTCCGGCCGATCTCGAGCCACGGGATGCAGGCCGAGTGGTGGGCGACGCCCATGGGGTCGCACTCGCAGTAGCGCACGCGGAGCCGGGTCTCGCCCCGGGCCGGTATCGGCGCGGAAGGGACGAGCGCATGTTCCGAAACATCCTCGCGTGGCCCGCTGCGTCGCATCGCCGCGGAGTCTACACTGCCGCCTGTCGTCTCTGAACGCACCCCGCGCACGGATGTCCGCCCCTCGATGCCGACGATGACCGAACCGACGATCACCGTTCGCCCGATCGCCCCGAGCGATTCGTTCGCGGCGCTCACCGACCTGCTGCACCGGTCCTACCGAAAGCAGGTCGAGATGGGTCTGCGCCCGCTCGCCGGGCGTCAGACGCAAGATGTGACGCAGCGCCGCTGCACCACCGGCGAGTGCTTTGTCGCGGAGATGGACCGCAAGCTCGTGGGCATGATCCTGCTGCAGGAGGAAGAGGAGGCGGCGTTCCCGCCGACCTTCCTGCGTAAGGATGTGGCGCACTTCTCCCTGCTCGCGGTGGATCCGGACATCCAGGGGCGCGGCATCGGCCAGCGGCTGATCGAGGCCGCCGAGCAACGGGCCCGTCAGCGGGGCTACGACCACCTGGCGCTGTCGATGGCCGAGCCGGACACCGACCTGCTGCGGTTCTATCTCCGCCGGGGCTTCGAGTTCGCCGAGCACTGGCACTGGCCTTACACCAACTATCGCAGCACGATCCTGATCAAGCCGCTCAAGGGTTGACCTGGCCTGTGCGTGACCGGCGCACCCCGGCCTTGCACGAGCGGACGCACGGGGCTATACCCCCACGCATGCCCTCGCTCAAGAAAGCCTGGCGTCGACTGAAGGTCCGGATGTCCCCCGATGGCCCGGCGATCATCGCGCTGAACGATGCGCTCGACGGCATCATCTTCATCGAAGAGGCCCACTGGCTCTACAACGCGGCGCGGGGGCGCCGGAACATCGTCGAGATCGGTTCCTACCGCGGCAAATCGGCGGTGCTGCTCGCCAAGGGGTCGGCGGATGTCGGCGGGCGGCTGCTCTGCATCGACCCGCACCTCAACGCCACGGGGATGGAGAAGACCAAGTTCTCCAAGGATGACAACGACCGCTTTCAAGCCGCCATCACGCGCCACGGGGTGGCCGACCGCATCACCAAGTGGGTGATGACATCGCAGGATGCCCGCCCGAAGTACGACGGCGCGCCCATCGATCTGCTGTGGATCGATGGTGACCACTCCTATCCCGGGGTGAAGTTCGACCTCTCGGCGTGGAAGGATCTCGTCAAGGTGGGCGGCATCATCGCCGTGCACGACTACACGCACGATGAACCCGTCAAGATCGCCTGGGGCGAGGAGATCACCGCCGATGATCGTTTCGGGCCGATGACGCTGGTGCGCAGTATCGCCTCGGCCGTGAGGGTGAAATAGCGATGGGCTGGTCGAGCCGGCTGCGCGTACGACTGTCGCCCGGCGGGGCGGAGATCCTGCGCCTGTACGACACGCTCGAGGGCATGCTGAACGTGCGCGAGGCGGCGTGGCTGTTCCAAGCGGGCCGGACAGCTCGCGAGATCGTCGAGATCGGGTCGTACCGCGGCAAGTCGCTGTGCCTGATGGGGCGGGGGGCGATCGCGGCCGGGCACGCCACCACGACGCGCATCACCGCGATCGACCCGCACATCGTGGGCAAGGACAACCCGCGCTTTGACTTTCACGCCAAGGACCGCGACACGCTGCTGGCCCAGGCCCGCGGCTGCGGGGTGGATGGCATGCTGCGCGAGATGGTGATGACCTCGCGTGATGCGATCGCGCACTGGGATGGCCGGCCCATCGACCTGCTGTGGGTAGATGGCGACCACTCGTACGAGGCCGCCAAGTTCGACCTTGAGGCGTGGGGGAAGTTTGTCCGGAAGGGTGGCACCATCGCCGCCCACGACTACACCAAGCGTTTCCCCGGGGTCATTCGGGCTTGGGATGAGGCGATCACGGCCAGCGCGGGCTGGGGCCCGACCCGCCGGGTCCGTAGTTTGGTGTGGTCGATCAGGCTTTGAATGTGCGCGGCGATTCAGCCCGGCGGGATCGGCTTCTTGTGCGGGTCGAGGGTGACGCCCGGCACTTCGGGGGCGATCAGCGCTTCGCCCGCCTCCGCTCGGCGGCGGGCGTGCTCGAGCTTCATCGCGGTGTTGTGCACATGGTCGGGCCGCAGGGAAGCCTCGCGCACCAGGTAGCTTTCCCACAGGCGGTGCGAGCGGACGATCGACCTGGCCTCATCGCGGCCGCGTTCGGTCAGCCGCAGCGACCCGCCAGCGCGGGCGACGAGGCCGGTGCCGGTGACTCGCCGCAGGCCGAGCTTTGTTGCAGCGCCGCCGCCCATCCACGCGCGGAGTTCGCCCTCGTGCAGGCCATGCCGCCCGCTCTCTTCGGCTCGGTAGAGCAATCCCAGCGCATCTTCACCGGCGATCCGCGCGGCGAGTGCAACTCGCCGGATGACCTTGGCGAGCACCCCGTGGCGCGGGCTCGCGATGCTCGTCACCAGCAGCACCACGCCCCCGCAGACGGCGATCATCCCCGCCACGCTGACCGACCCGTTCATCCCGACCCATCCGGGCCCCCAGGCGCCGAGCGCGTACCCCGCCGCTCCGACCATCGCGCCGATCACCGTGCTCAGCAGGACGTGGATGCCGAACCGGTCGGTGAGCATGCGGGCCGACGCGGCCGGGCACACGAGCATTGCGATCACGAGGATCGACCCGACCGCCTCGAACGCCGCGACCGTGGCCCCCGCCACCAGGGTCATCAGCACCGCATCGACCACGCCGGCGCGGATGCCCAGCGCGCTCGCGAGCCCGGGGTCGAACGATGCGACCTTGATCTCTTTCCAGAACAGTGCCACCAGGCAGCCGATCACCACCGCGGCAACCGCCAGCGTGCGCACCTGCCGTGGCAGTTCCGCGAGCGTGGCGAGGGACCAGGCCGCGCTGTCTTTGGGCG
>JBIPMO010000337.1:0-3203 GCA_044369085.1 Phycisphaerales bacterium | reverse complement strand
GCTCGTCTCCAACAACTTCATCCCGACCAACGCCAACATCCCCCAGCCGATCAACGCGATCGACAGCGGCCGCGGCACCATCCTGGTCACCGATGAGACCTCGGACAAGATCCTCGAGTTCTCCGTGGGCGGCGCCTTCATCGGCACCTTCGCCGATGCATCCGATGGCATCGATGGCCCCTTCGGCATGACCATCTACAACAGCCAGGTCTACGTCGCCTCCACCGTCAACGGCCGCATCGTCCGCTTCGATCTCGACGGCTCGAACCCGACCACATGGGCCTCGGGCTTCGGCACGCCGCGCGACATCACCTTCCGCGGCAGCGATGCCCTCGTCACCGAGTCCGAGGGCGATGACATCCTGCGCTTCGATCTCAGCGGCGTGTCCCAGGGAATCTGGCACAACTCCGATGGCGTCTCGGGCATCGACTTCCCGCAGCAGATCCAGAACGAGCCCAACGATGGCGCCCTCGTCGCCGGATTCACCGCGCCGCTCGGCCTCTACACCTACAACTCCGCGGGCGTCCAGACCAACGCCTACACCAACCTGATCACCTCGCCGCGCGGTGTGTACCGCCTGGGCAACGGCAAGATCCTGTACGCGGGCGGCACCCGCGTCCGCATCTACGACCCCTCCAACCTCACCGAGGTCGATGTCGTCAACCAGTCCGGGGCCTCGTTCCGCTTCATCGAATACTCGACCGTCCCGGCCCCCGCCGGGGTGGCCGTCCTCGGGCTCGCCGGGCTCGCCGGCCTGCGTCGCCGCCGGGCCTGATCAGGTCCGTCCATCCGTCCTCACCAAAGCCCGCCCCCCTTGTTGGGCGGGCTTTTTCGTGGCCTTTTCATCATTCTGCCCCCCCGAAGCGCTTTCTTTGAAAAGCGGGCTGGACAGGCCGATAAATACAGATATATTTGTCTTTGATTCGTCGTTCCAGCAACCCACATCTTTGAAAGGGGACC
The DNA here is from genome assembly GCA_044369085.1 of Phycisphaerales bacterium. Taxonomy (GTDB): domain Bacteria; phylum Planctomycetota; class Phycisphaerae; order Phycisphaerales; family UBA1924; genus JAEUIV01. The sequence continues at coordinate 2,243 of JBIPMO010000337.1, read as the reverse complement.
CCGCATGAAAGCCCTACTGACCGTGCCCGTTGCCTCCATGCTCGTGCTCGCCGGCACGGCGCTGGCAGACCCAACCCTGAACCAGTCGTCAGACCTGACGCTGCGTTCATTTGTCACGCAGACTCCCGCAGCGGCCCCGGCCGCCGACCCCGCGCCCCGCGCGGCGAACATGTCGGAATCCGCCCGGTTCATCTTCGGCAGCGAGCGCTTCCACGATGACCCTGAAGTCTTCTGGCCCGGTTTCCTCAGCGGCATGCGCGGCTTCGAGCACTTCTACAACCCGATCGGCAACCCGCTCTACTTCGAGACCCCGCAGAACCAGACCGGGCTGCGCCCGCTCTTCCTGCACCACAAGTTCGCCGATGACTCCCAGCTCCAGGGCGGGCACGTCAACGTCTACGCCATGCAGGCCAGGCTGGCGCTGACAGAACGCCTGACCTTCATCGCTACCAAGGATGGCTGGTCCAGCCTGGATGCGGACATCCTGCCCGAAGACCAGGGGTGGAACGACATCGCCTTCGGCGGCAAGTACCTGCTCGTCGCGGACAAAGAGGCCGACTTCCTGCTCTCGATCGGCGGGCGCTGGATGCTCGACAGCGGCGATGACGGTGTGCTGCAGTCGGGCGTGAACGAGATCTCGCCCTTCATCTCCATGGCCAAGGGCTTCGATGCGTTCCACGTGATGGCGAACTTCACACCGCGCATCCCGCTCGATGGCGACGATGGGAACAACATCATCCAGTGGGATGTGCACCTTGACTACGAGGTGCTTCCGGGCTTCGCCCCGACGTTTGAAGTCCACGGGCTGCACTACCTCGATGATGGCGAGCGCTTCGGGCTGTCCGTCGGCGGGCTGGACTACGCCAACCTCGGCTCGTCCGATGTCTCGGGGTCGACGGTGATCTGGGGCGACTTCGGCGCCCGGTTCAAGTTCAGCCCGCACTTCACCTTCGGCGCCGCGTGGGGCCAGCCCTTCACGAATCAGAACGCCGACATCATGGGCGGCCGCGTCACGCTGGACATCGAGATCCTCTGGTAACGCGGGGGGCGGCGGGGCTCGGACCCCGCGGGCATCATCTTCCGGCCCGTCGCTGCGCTCGGTCTGGGTCGCGGCGGCGGGTCGCTTTGCATTTGGCCTAGGGAGCGCCCTGGCCTGTGATCCGCTACCACACCGCGCGGATCAGCGCGAGGTACAGCGGCAGCCCGATCAAAATGTTGAACGGGAAGGTGACCGCCAGGCTCATGGAGACGTAGATGCTCGGGCTCGCCTTGGGGATCGCCAGCCGCACCGCGGCGGGGACGGCGATGTACGAGGCGCTGGCGCACAAGACGGCCATCAGCAGCGCATCCCCCTGGCCGAGCCCGAGCAGCCACGCCAGAGCGATCCCGATGCCGGCGTGCACGATGGGGAAGCCGATGCCCGCGAGCGGCACCGCCAGCCCGGCGCGGCGGAGGTCATGCAGCCGCTTGCCCGCGAGCAGCCCCATGTCGAGCAGGAACAGGCACAGCACCCCGGGGAAGAGCGCGCCGGTGAATGGCTTGACGGGGGCAGCGCCCCCCTCGCCCACGAGCATGCCGATGATGAAGCTCCCCATCAGCAGCAGCACGCTGCCGTTCAGGAACGCATCGTGCATCAGCGCACCCCACGCGAGCTTGCCTTTGCCCTGCTGCTTGCCCTCGGCCAGTCGGTAGAGCAGCACACCCACGATGATCGCGGGCGACTCCATGAGCGCCAGCGCCGCCACCATGTGCCCGCCGAAGGGGATCGCCAGCCGCTCAAGGAACGCCGCCGCGGTTACAAAAGTGACCGCCGACACGCTGCCGTACGCCGCCGCGACGGCCGCCGCGTTGGGAACCCCCATCGGGCGGCGCATCAGCGCGAACACCCACAGGGGAAATATCGCTGAGGTGACGGCGGCGACACCGAGCGTCAGCACGATCGTTCCCGTGATCGGCGCGTGGGTCAACTCCACACCGCCCTTGAACCCGATCGCCAGCAGCAGGTACATCGCCAGGAACTTGGGGATGGGTGCCGGAAGGTCAAGGTCCGAACGGACGACTGCCGCGATCATGCCGAGCACGAAGAAAAGCACCGGCGGATTGAGGAGCGTGTCGAGAGACAGAGCGCGGCTCCCACGTTGACCCCGTGGGGGAAGGGTATCGAAAACTCATGGCCCGCAGCGAAGCCACGCCATTGGTGTGGATTACGCCGCCACTCGAAGCGTGTCCTGCGCCGTCGCCAC
>JBIPMO010000249.1:0-4744 GCA_044369085.1 Phycisphaerales bacterium | reverse complement strand
CGGATCGGGTCGCTCACATCCTTGGCCGAGGCCGAATCACGCTCGAAGTTGAAAAGGTCATCCGCCCCCGTCGCCGACCGGAAGTCCGCCACATCCGAATACCCAACATCTCCGCGGAACGCCTTGCCCCCGCCCACGTTCCCAGTCACCAGCGCGTTCCGCAATGCCAGCTCCCGCGCCCAGTCCACCCCCTGCTCATTCACACCGCCCGAACCCACGCGCGAGTTGGCATCAAGCGCCCGCCCGCCCCCGGGCGTCGCAGTCTCGGCCGCCCGGTCACGCCCGCTCCCGCGCGAAGTCTTGTACGAGGAGTCGTTGTTCTGCCCCCGGTCCAGAGCGTTCTGCGCAAACGCCGTCCCCACCGCCAGAACACCGCCAGCAACCAAAGCCATCACGCGTCCCATGGTCATGCGAACCTCCAGACTATAATCTTGTATCGGCGCAAGCCTAGGGAGGTTCGCGCAAGCACGCCGCCGGGCGAAATTCCAGCCCCGCCCGCCCCGGATTCAGCGCCCCCGTGCCGCCGGCAGCAGCCCGATCAGCACCGCCAGACCCCCGAGCGCGAGCAGCCACAGCCGCTTCTTGTCGTCGGTCGTCCACTTCTGAAGCAACGATTGCGGAGCCCGCGGAGGCGACACATCCGTGAACGAGGGCTCGAGCGCCCCGAACACATCCGCGGGCGGCAGCGACATATCCCCCGGCGACAGCATCACCCGCTTGTCCGAGGGCAGCATGTTCAACTGCGTCGCCGCCAGAGAGATCACCACCGTCGGGTCGTGTCGGTTCACCGCATCCAGGTACGCCGAGTAGTTGCTCAGCCGCTTGGCCCGGAACTGCTCCACCGCGATCGCACGGTCCCGCTGCCACTCCGCCTTCACCACGTCCCGGCGAGCCGGGATCAGCACCGTTGCCGCCAGCATCGCCATCCCGGCAATCAGGAACAGCCACCCCGGGTCGAACCGGAACAACGGGCCAGCCGCCCCGCCATCGCTGGGCGATTCAACCGGCGCGCACTCGGGCTGGGGCGGAACATCCCGCATCGCGCCAATATCGGCACGCGCCACGCCGCCGGGTGAAAAACCGAGGCGCTCATCCCGGCGACCCCGCGCTCCCACCAGCGCGCCGCCCCAACCCTCACGTTTCCCGGACGTACACTCCGCTCGTGCCCGTCACTTTCGAACAGCCATGGTGGCTCCTCCTGGCCCTCCTGGCCCTGCCGGTCATCGTCTCGGGGCTCATCTGCCTGCGCTCCATGAGCCGCGCCCGCGCCTGGTCGGTCGTCATCATGCGCAGCCTGCTCATCGCCCTCGTCGCCTGCATGCTCGCCGGCGCTTCCACCGTCCGCCGCACCGATCGCCTCGCCGTCATCGCCGTCGTGGATGTCTCGGAATCCGTCCGCCAGCTCGCCGAGTTCAAGGACACCAGCTCGGGCAAACGCGTCCCCGCCGAAGAGGCCTTGCGCGCCTACATCGCCGCCGCCGCCCGCGCCGGAGCCACCGGGCCAGATGACCTCCTCGGGGTCGTCGCCTTCGACGGATCGGCCATCGCCGCCTCCCTCCCCCGACCCGTCGTCACCAATCGCTCGGCCGGAGCCCCGGCCGCCGCGGGCTCCGCCACCGATTTCACCCTCGACTATCGACTCCAGGAAGGCACCGATATCGAGGCCGCACTCCGACTCGCCGCGGCCATGTTCCCCCCCGATGCCGCCCGCAGGATCCTCCTCATCTCCGATGGAGGACAGACCGAAGGCGATGCCCTCGCCGCCGCTCGCGAACTCGGCGCCAGCGGCACCAGCGCCCCGGGCATCCCCATCGATGTCCTCCCCGTCGCCTTCAACGTGACCGATGAAGTGCTCGTCGAGGCCGTGGATGCCCCCGCCCAGGCACCCGCCGACAGCACCGTCACCGTCCGCATCGTCCTCTCCACCGCCGCCGCCACCACCGGCACCCTCGAACTGCTCTACGAAGGCGACCCACTCGACCTCAACGGACCACTCCCGGGCACCGCCCGACCGGTCTCACTCAACCCAGGCCGCAACATCGAGCAGCTCCGCGTCCCGCTCGCCAAGGCCACCGTCCACCGCTTCCGACCCGTCTTCACCCCCGACAAAGGCACGACCGACCGCATCGCCGCCAACAACACCGCCGAGGCCTTCACCGTCACGCCGGGCCGCGGGATGGTCCTCATCGTCGATGGTGTCGGCGCCGCCCTCCCCGACTCCCCCGGAAGAACCATCGCGCAAACCCTCGACCGCGCCGGAATCCTCACCGAAGTCGTCTCCACCGATGGCGTACCCACCGACCCGATCTCACTCCAGAAATACGACCTCGTCATCCTCCAGGATGTCGCCGCCGAGGAACTGCCCAGACGCACCCACGCACTCCTCGCCGACTACGTCTCGAACCTTGGCGGCGGCCTGGTCATGATCGGCGGGCCGGATTCCTTCGGCGCCGGTGGCTGGAAGGGCACCGCCCTCGAGCCCATCCTCCCCGTCCGCCTCGACCTCCCCGAACAGCTCCTCGTCCCCTCGGCCGCCGTCATGATCGTCCTCGACAACTCCGGCTCGATGTCCAGCAACGTCATGGGAGGCATCCGATCCCAGCAGGAGATCGCCAACGAGGGCGCCGCCCTCGCCATCGAGACCCTCGACAAGTCCGACATCGTCGGCGTCATCGCCTTCAACAGCGACTACTCCATCGTCGTACCCACCGAACGAAACACCAGCGCCAAGCAGAGCGCCGACCGTGTCCGCAACATCGCATCAGGCGGCGGCACCAACCTCTACCCCGCCCTCGCCCGAGCCGGCGCGCTCCTGGCCGAAGGTGATGCCCTCAAGGCCTCGGTCCGCCACGTCATCGTCCTCTCCGATGGCCGCTCGGAGGGCGACCCGCAGTTCGGCATCGACACCGCTCGCCGCATGCGCGAGGCGGGCATGACCGTCTCGGCCATCGCCGTCGGCGACGGAGCCGACACCGGAACCCTCGAAGACCTCGCCCGCGCCGGCGGCGGGCAGTTCTACATGGTCAGCGATCCCAACCTCCTGCCACGAGTCTTCGTCAAGGAAATCCGCGTCGTTCGAAAGCCCTTGGTCCGCGAGACACCCTTCGTCCCCGTCGCAACCCGCGCCGGATCGCCGCTCACCCAGGGCATCAGCCTCGCGGGCATGCCCCAGCTCGGCGGGCTCATCCTCACACAGAAAAAGCCCGATCCCAAGATCTCCTACCCCCTTGTCACCAGCGAGAACGAACCCGTCCTCGCCCACTGGTTCGTCGGTCGCGGCCAGGCCGCCGCCTTCACCTCCGATGCCCACGCCAACTGGGCGCGGCGCTGGCTCGATTGGCCCGGATACTCCGCCCTCTGGACCCAGATCGCCCGCGTCATCGCCCGCCCGCCCGCGGGCCGCACCAGCGAGCTCACCACCGAGATCATCGGTTCGGACCTGGTCATCCGCCTCGACGCTTTCGACGATGAGGGCCGGCCCCGCGACCTCCTCTCCGTCCCGGGCACCGTCTATGCCCCCGATGGCGCGCAGACCCAGATCAAACTCTCACAGGTCGGCCCCGGCGCTTACGAGGCCCGCGTCCCCGCCGCCGCCCGCGGCAACTACTTCGTCTCCCTCACACCCCAGCAAGGCGAGCGCAACCTCGCCCCGGTCATCGGCGGCGCCAGCCGAGCTGTCGGCGCGGAACTCCGCTCGATGCGCTCCAACGTCTCGCTGCTCCGCGAGATCGCCCAAGCAACCAGCGGCCGCATCCTCGATGCCGCTCGCCCCGAAGATGCCGCCCTGTTCGACCGCGCCATGCTCCAGCCCGTCCGCGCTGCCACACCGCTCTGGCCCGTCCTGCTCATCTGGACCCTCGCGGTCTTCATCCTCGATGTCGCCACCCGCCGCGTCGCCTGGGACCGCCTCGTCTCCCGCGAGATCGCCCGCCAGTGGAAAGACGAAGCCCAGGCCGCCGTCAAGGCCCGCGGCGATCGCGCTGCCGGCGCCCTCGCCTCGCTGAAGAAGGCCGCCGAACGCGGCGCGGCCACCTCCCCGCGATCGCAACCCAGGGTCGAGGTCCCACAGCCCACCGCCGCAGAACTCCAGGCCTCACTCGACGAGCGCCGCAAGCGCCTGCGAGCCCAGATGCTCGCCCAGAAAGATCCGCCCGCCGCCAAGCCCTCACCGAAACCCCATCCCGAAGCAGACCCAGACGGGCCGCAAGACGACCCCGCCTCCACCACCGGGCTCCTCGCCGCCAAGCGACGAGCCCAGAAGAAGATGGATGGGGAGTGACACCCCATTTCGAGTAGGCTCCTTCCCTTCCGAGGCCCTCTCCCCCCGCATGGAACGCTCCACCTTCGAATCCCTCGCCCTCGAGCACTTTGATGCCTGCTACAGGCTCGCGCTCACGCTCGCCAAGCACCCCGATGAGGCGGCCGACCTCGTCCAGGAGACCTACCTCCGCGCCCTCCGCTCCGCGGGCACCTTCGCCGAAGAGCGGGGCGGAGGCATGCGATCCTGGCTCTTCACCATCCTCCACAACGTCTTCTACTCCCGAGCCGAGCGCAAGGCCCGAGCCCCCGGGCTGTCCGAGAACCTCGACCAGACCGTCGGCGACCGCCACCCCACCCCCGATGAGCCCACCCCGGCCTGGGACCTCCGCTCCCTGGACTGGGAACACGTCGATGACCGCATCAAGAAGGCCATCGAGGGACTCTCGGACGAGCACCGCGAAGTTCTGCTTCTGTGGGGAGTCGA
>JBIPMO010000042.1:0-14680 GCA_044369085.1 Phycisphaerales bacterium | reverse complement strand
AGGAATCGGGCTGTAAGGGTGGTCAGACGCCCACTTTCTGTGCTCGCGATGCCGCGCGAGGTCATGCTCCGATCTATACTCCGCCGGCGGTGGCGCCGAGACGCGTCACCTGTCCGGCATTCTTTCTTTTTATGCACCAGACACACCCCATCCAGTCCGGCCCGACCATGCAGATCGACCCCTTGCGCGCCCGCAGGCCGTGGCTGAGTCCTGTCACGCTTGTGCCCGCCGTGCTGATCGCTGCTCTGCTGGCGTTCGCCGCGTTCACCAAGTTCGCCTTCCCCAACCCCAAGCAGGTCGGCGTCGACTACGCCACCGGCGCAATCGAGGTGGTGCTCGTCGGGGCGCTGCTCGCGTTCCATCGAGCCTGGGCGATGTGGGCGTTCTGCATCGTGTTCTTTGCGGGCATGACAGGCTGGTCGGCCTTCAAGTCATTCCACGGCGAGGCGTGCGGCTGCTTCGCCGCCTTCTGGGAACCGCCCAAGTTCTTCACGGTGGCACTGAACAGCGTGATCATCGCGATATCGATGGGGCTGATGGCCCGGTGCGGGGGAACGCTCCCGCTCGTGACCGGTGTGCTCTCGATGGCCCTCGCCGCATCGGGCATCGGCTGGGTCGTCTCGGACACCATGACCCCGCCCAAGCGCGCCGAGACCGCCGAGAAGCACGGCGGCAAGATCGCGGCGCAGCGCCTGCTCGAATCTGAGTTGCTCGCGGACATCGCCAAGCAGCCCGAGGGCGGGCCAGCGTGGCTGATCTTCGCCTTCGATCCCACTTGCCACATCTGCGAGCAACTCAAACCCTTCGTCGAGTTCAAGACTTCCGAGCTGACGGAAACCCAGGACCCGGTGCTCCAGATCCGCTCGGTCAACATCCCCGAAACGGAGAAGACCACAGGGATCGAGGCTTTCGCCTGGGAGACCCCCACGCTCTTCATCGTGCAGGATGGCAAGATCGCCAAGCAGTGGACGGGCAAGGCCCTCGAAACGTGGGACGCGACGAACCTGCAGGCGATTTATGACGAGCTTTCAAGCGGGACGTTCGTCCCCGATCCGCCCAAGGCCCCGGGCGCGCCGTAAAGCGAGCACGCTGGAGTCCGGCATGGCGCTCGATGTGCCCGTCAGCGCCGCTTGAAGAGCAGCGCGCCTTGGTGCGCGGGAAGCTCGAACAACGAATCGTACGGGCCCGCATCGGTCACGATGCCGTCGATCGCGGCGCGGGTCCACGAGCCCGGTGGAATCGGGATGGTGGCGGCCGCCCGCGTCCCATTGAGGATCACGACCGCCTCCGTCCACGAATCCTTGCCGGTCACATCGGTGATGTGCCAGCCCATCGTGCCCTCGGGGAGTTTCAGGCTCATCTGGTCGTCGAGGAACCTGACCGCTCGGAGGATCTCATCCTTGCTGCGCAGGCGGAGCATCGGGTGGTCGCGGCGGAGGCGGATCATGTCCCTGTAGAAGCTGAAGATCCGGTACCGCTCGGCCTTGTCGGCCCAGTGGATGTTGTTGATCTGATCGCCCAGGTTGTAGGTGTTGTCCTCGCCGTTCTTTGACCGGCCGAACTCCTGCCCGCTGTGGATGAAGGGGAGCCCCTGGCTCGTCAGCAGAGCGAGCGCGCCCATCAGGTTCATGTCGTTGCGCTGCTGGCTGGTGACCCCCGACTCTGGCGGCGTGGTGATCGCCAGGCGATCCGACAGGGTGTGATTGTCGTGGCACTCGATGTAGTTGACGCACTCAACTGGCGAATCGGTCCACGACGTGACGCCCCCGACGATGCCGAGCTTCGCGCGAGCGGCGTTCTTGCCCGACGCCAGGAAACCCGGCTCCTTGGGCTTGAAGACCTCACCGCGCATCCCGTCGCGGAAGTCATCGTTGAAGGCCCCCCACCCCCGGCCCTTCTGCTTGCCCTTGTTGTTGACCTCGATCGGGGTCGGGCCCGCGGCCCAGGGCTCGCCGTAGACCAGCAGGGTCGGGTCGATCTCGTGCAGCGACCGGGCGACCTGGGTAATCGTTTCCTGATCGATCAGCCCCATCAGGTCGAACCGGAAGCCATCGATGCCGTACTCGCGGACCCAGAACATCACCGATTCGACGATGAACCGCCGCCCCTGCGGAGATTCCGACCGGAACTCGTTGCCGCAGGCCGACCCGTTCCACGCGGTGCCGTCATCCTTGAACCGATAGTAGGCCTTGGGTGCCAGACCCATGAACGAGCGCAGCCGGTTCGGCCAGCGTTCCGTCGTGTGGTTGTAGACCACATCCAAGGTGACGCGCAGCCCGCGCTCGTGCAGAGCGGAGACCAGCCGCTTGAACTCCCGGATCGGGGCCTCGACCTCGACGCTCGATGCGTACCCGGCGTGGGGGGCGTTGAAATCGTTGGGCATGTACCCCCACTCGTACTCCGGGTGGTACGGCAGCGCGAACGAATGCACGGGCATCAACTGGACCACGTTCACACCCAGCTCGCAGATATGGTCGAGGCCGGTGGCAAAGTTCGTGTCCACCAGGCGGGTGCCCGCCTGGGCGAGCCCCAGAAAGCGGCCGCGCCAGTCCGGCCGCACCCCGCAGGTCGGGTCGCGGGTGAAGTCGCGCAGGTGCAGCTCGTAGATGACCGCATCGGCGGGGTCCATCGCGGGCCGGGGGGTTACCGGGGTCTCGTCGCTGACCACATACCCCCGCCCGTCGCGGACCAGTTTCGCCCAGGGGTCGAGGATGTCGGCCAGGGTACGGCCCTCGCGGTCGACCTCGAACGAATAGGTCCAGCCGCGCCAGTTGCCCTCCAGCGACACCGTCCACACACCGGGCTCGCCAGGGACGCTCCGCATCGGCCAGACCGAGAGCGCCCGCGAGGCCGGGTGCACCAGCCGCAGGCGGACGGCATCGGCTTCGGCGTATACGGCAAACGTGGTGCCCTGCGGCGCGTAGGAAACACCGAGCGGGGTGAGCGGCTGGGATGCTGTGTTCGAAGGACGCTTCCCCTTCGCCGGGGCGTTGCTCATCGGGCTCTCTCCGGCGTGCGGGGGCGGGCTGGTCGGGGCCGAGATGGTACCTCGCGTCGGCTCGTCAAAGTTCTTTTCAGGCGGGCAAGAAAGTCGGCCTCGAAATGCAGAGAATAAGTCCTTCGCGGGCCGATGGAGAAGCAGTGGAGAATCCCTCGAACCATCGTGACTGGTCCCGCCGCGAACTGATCGTCCGCGGCGGCGTTCTCGTTTCTCTCGCGGCGTTGCTGGCGGGATGCCAGAGCGGCGGCTCCAAGGCCCAGGCCGGGCTGCCGGATGTCAACTGGCCGGATGACGACATCAACCGCAAGATCCGCCCCAGGCCCGCACCGGTCAGGCCGCAGACCAAGCCCATGCCCTCCCCCGATGTCCCGAGCGGGGTGATCCCTCGCTCCGACTGGGCACGGGGGAATCCGATCGCAGCCCGGATGACACCCGCATCCCCTTACTACCGCATCACCATCCACCATGACGGCATGGATACGTACACGAGCACCGACCGCGGCGCGACCGCACGCCGACTCGAACAGATCCGCAACGCCCACCTCAACCGCCCGGGCGAACCCTTCGGCGACATCGGCTATCACTATGTGATCGATCCGGCCGGGCGCGTCTGGGCGGGCAGGCCGTTGCAATGGCAGGGTGCCCACGTCGCCAAGACCAACGAGGGCAACCTCGGGATCTGCTGCCTGGGCAACTTCATGCAGCAGCGGCCCAGCGAGGCGCAAGTGACTGCGCTGGACAGGTTTGTGGCCTCACAGATGGCCAAGTACAGGGTGTCCGTCGGACAGGTGTACACGCATCGTGAACTTGGCTCCACCGCCTGCCCCGGCAACATGCTCCAGTCCTACGTTGAAATGAGCCGGACGAGCGGCGCAATCGCTCGCGCCTGAGTAGGGAATCGGCTCGATCCGGCGAGCCCCTTCGCGCACGGCTGGCTCGAAACGGCGAACCGATCGTCGGGGCTGTCTTACTACACTGCCCGGATGACCGGCTCGCGGACGAATCTTCCCAATCCTCGTCAGACACCTCGTTTCGCGGGGATCACCACCTTCGGACGCTTTCCGGCGATCGAAGCGGTCATCCACGAGCACAAGCCCGTGGACTGGGCGATCTTCGGTGTGCCCTTTGATTCCGGCGTGACCTACCGCCCGGGCGCCCGCTTCGGGCCGCGAGCGATCCGCGCGGAGAGCCAGTACCTCAAGCCCTACCACCTCGTCCACGATGTGATGGTGACGGATGTGCTCTCGCTCGCCGATGCGGGCGATGCCCCGGTGCGGCCCTACGACTGCGAGGAGAACGCCAGGTCGGTGGCCGAGTTCGCGACCCACCTGGGAGACCCGAAGCACACGAAACTGTTGGCCCTCGGCGGCGACCACTCGATCGCGCTGGCGAACCTGAGAGCGACCCACAAGCGCCGCGGGCAGAAGGCCGGGCTCGCCATCATCCACTTTGATTCCCACCTCGACACCGTCGATTGCGTCTGGCAGGAGAAGTACGGTCACGCATCCCCCTTCATCCGCGCGGTCGAAGAAGGGCTGATCGATCCGAAGAAGATGCTCAGCATCGGGATCAAGGGCCCGCTGAACTCCCCCAAGGATCTGGACTACGCCCGCGATCATGGCGTGACGATCCTGACTCTGGAGCAGTTCAAGGCTCAGGGCACGGCGGTCATTGACGCGTTCCTGAAGCGGCTGAACGGCTCGGAGACCTACCTCACGTTCGATGTCGATGTGGTCGACCCGGCATTCGCCCCCGGGACGGGCACGCCGAGCGTGGGCGGGCTGACCTCCGCGGAGGCCCTCGGGTTGCTGAGGCACATCGCGACCGCAAACGGCGGCAAGCCGCCGAACATCGTCGGCGCGGATGTGGTCGAGGTGCTGCCCGACCGTGACCCGGCGGGGATCACCGCGCTGCTCGCAGCGCACGTGGCGTTCGAGGTGCTGGCGATGGATGCGCTTCAGCGGCGATGAGACACGGCGATGGCGGCCCGCACGCTATCGCTCGGGGCTCGCTGAAGAGACCGACCTAGTACTCCGACCAGGACTTGATCTCCAGATCCTCCAGGCTCGTGCGCGAGAGGGACTCGGCGAGCCGCTGCGCGATCTGTCGATTGGTGACGAGCGGGACGTTGTAGTCGACCGCCGCCCGGCGGATCTGGTAGCCGTTGGTCAGTTCCTCCTCCTGATCCGAGCGTGGGATGTTGACCACGAGGTCGACCTGGCGGTTCTTGATGACATCCAATGCCTGGGGCTGCGACGGATCGCTGGGCCAGTGCACGAGCTCGGAGGGCACCCCGTTGTCGCTGAGGAACTTGCACGTCCCGCTCGTGGCGTAGAACTTCACGCCCATGGTCTGGAGCGTCTTCGCGGCGTTGAGCAGGTCGGCCTTGCTCTGGATCGGGCCCGCCGACAGCAGCACGCTCTTGAGCGGGAAGCGGTAGCCCACCGACATCAGGGCCTTGAGGAATGCATCGGAGAAATCTTCACCGATGCAGCCGACCTCGCCGGTCGAGGCCATCTCGACGCCGAGCGTGGGGTCGGCGCCATCGAGTCGCGTGAACGAGAACTGCGAGGCCTTGACGCCGACGTGGTTCATGTCGAACACGGCCTTATCGATGTTCTGCACCGGCTTGCCCATGATGACCTTGGTCGCCTGGGCGATGAAGTTGGTCTTGCTGATCTTGGACACGAACGGGAACGACCGCGAGGCTCGCAGGTTGCACTCGATGACCTTGACATCGTTGTTCTTGGCGATGAACTGGATGTTGAACGGGCCGTTGATGTTCAACTTCTTGGCGATCTTCCGGGCCGCCTTGCGGATCTGCCGCTGGGTTTCCAGGTACGTGCGCTGGGCCGGGAACACCAGCGTGGCATCGCCCGAGTGCACGCCCGCGTTCTCCAGGTGCTCGCTGATGGCGTAGACGATGATCTCGCCATCCTTGGCCACCGCATCGAACTCGATCTCCTTGGCGTTCTCGAGGAACTTGCTGATGACGATGGGGTGCTCGGGCGACAGCAGCGCGGCCCGTTCGAGGTAGCGGACCAGTTCCTTGTCGTTCCCCGCCACCGCCATGGCCGCGCCCGAGAGCACGTACGAAGGCCGCACCAGCACCGGGTAGCCGACCTTGTTGGCGAAGGTGCGGGCCTCTTCCATCGTGGAAAGCTCGCGCCACTCCGGCTGGTCGATGCCGATCTCGTCGAGCATCTGGCTGAAACGCTCGCGGTTCTCGGCCGCGTCGATGGAGTCCGGGCTCGTTCCGAGCACGCGGAGGCCCGCCCTTGCGATGGGCAGCGCCAGGTTGTTGGGCGTCTGCCCGCCCATCGACACCACCACGCCCAGCAGGTCGAGCTTGCGAGCGATCTCGCGGACGGTCTCCAGGCTGATCTCATCGAAGAACAGCCGGTCGAACTCGTCGTAGTCGGTCGACACCGTCTCGGGGTTGCAGTTGAGCATGACCGTGTGGTAGCCCAGCTTGCGCAGCGTCAGCCCGGTGTTCACGCAGCACCAGTCGAACTCGACCGAGCAGCCGATCCGGTAAGGCCCCGAGCCCAGGATCAACACGCTGTCGTGATCGTCGAAGCGGACATCATCCGCAACGCCGTGATACGACAGGTAAAGGTAGTTGGTCTGCGCCGGGAACTCGCCCGCGAGGGTGTCGATCTGGCGGACGATGGGCGCGATCTTATGCTGGTCGCGGAGGGTCCAGACCTCCTCGGCGGACCTCTTGGTGCAGACGGCCACCTGCGTGTCGCTGAAGCCGGCTCGCTTGGCTTCGAGCAGCAGCGCGGGGTCGACGGGCCAGCGCGAAGCCTCCAGCCGCTTCTCGATCTCGACGATGTGCGCGATCTTGTAGAGGAACCACTCATCGATGTGCGAGAGCTCGTGGACGCGTTCGACGGAGTAGCCGCTCTCGAGCGCTTCGGCGACGGCGAAGATGCGCTGCTCGGTGGGCTCGGCGAGCTCCTTGTCCAGGTCGGCGAAGGTGGGTGCGCGCGGCCCCTCGTTGGCGACGATGCCGCGGGCGCCGACATCGAGCATCCGCAGTCCCTTCTGGAACGCCTCCTCGAAGGTCCGGCCGATGGCCATCACCTCGCCGACCGACTTCATCGCGCTGCCGATCTTGCGGGACACCCGCTTGAACTTCCGCAGGTCCCACCGCGGGATCTTGACCACCACGTAGTCGAGCGCGGGCTCGAAGAACGCGCTGGTCACCTTGGTAATCGCGTTGGGCAGCTCGTGCAGCCCGTACCCCAGCGCGAGCTTGGCCGCGACGAATGCCAGCGGGTAACCGGTCGCCTTGCTCGCGAGCGCTGAAGATCGCGACAGACGGGCGTTGACCTCGATGATGCGGTACTCCTCGCTCACCGGGTCGAGCGCGTACTGGATGTTGCACTCGCCGACGATCCCGAGGTGGCGGATGACGCGGATCGCGATCTCGCGCAGCTTGTGGTACTCGGAGTTGCTCAGCGTCTGCGACGGCGCCACCACGATGCTCTCGCCCGTGTGGATGCCCAGCGGGTCGAGGTTCTCCATGTTGCAGACTGTCAGACAGTTGTCGAATCGGTCGCGCACGACCTCGTACTCGACTTCCTTCCAGCCTTCCAGGTACTCCTCGATCAGGACCTGATTGGTGTACGACAGCGCCTTATCGACGCGGGCCCGCAGCGTGGCCTCATCCCGGCACACGCCCGAACCGAGCCCGCCCAGCGCGAACGCGATCCGCATCATCACCGGGTAGCCCAGCTCGCGAGCGATCCCGAGCGCCTGGTCCAGCGTCTCGGCCGCCTTGCTCCGCGGGACGATCGCATCGATCTCGGCCAGCCGGTCGGCGAACGCCTGACGATCTTCCGTGTCGTTGATCGCCTTGACCGGCGTGCCCAGAACACGCACCCCGTACTTGGCGAGCACCCCCGACTTGTCGAGAGCCATGCCGCAGTTCAGAGCGGTCTGCCCGCCGAAGGAGAGGAGAATCCCATCGGGCTTCTCCTTCTTGATGACCTCTTCGACAAAGTGCGGCGTGACCGGCAGGAAGTAGACCTGGTCGGCCAGGTAGTCAGATGTCTGGATGGTGGCGATGTTGGGGTTGATCAGGATCGTGATGATCCCCTCTTCCTTCAGCGCCTTGATGGCCTGCGAGCCGGAGTAATCAAACTCACCCGCTTCTCCGATCTTGAGAGCGGAGGAGCCGAGGATCACGACCTTCTTGACGGTTTCGCGCATGGGAACTCCGGGAGATTCACCGCAGAGACGCAGAGGGTGCAGTGAGAGACGAGATTGATCGGGCAAAGCACCGACACAGACATCTTCAGGCCTGGGATCTCTGAATCAGAACCAATATCTCGCTCTGCGTCCTCTGCGTCTCTGCGGTGAACTGCTTACTTCTTGATGATCGATGCGAAGTCGTCGAACAGGTAGGCGGTATCAACCGGGCCCGGGGAGGCCTCGGGGTGGAACTGGACGCTGCGGAACTTGCCGCTCGCGTGGCGGATGCCCTCGTTGGTCTTGTCGTTGAGGTTGGTGAACCAGGGCTTCCAGTCGGCGGGCAGCGTGGCCTCGTCGACCGCGAAGCCGTGGTTCTGGCTGGTCATGAAGCAGCGGTCGGTGCCGACCTCGATGGCGGGCTGGTTCTGCCCGCGATGGCCGTACTTGAGCTTGTACGTCTTGGCACCGATCGCCAGCGCCAGGAGCTGATTGCCCAGGCACACCCCAAACGTCGGGATGCCGCGGTTGAGGATGCCCCTGACTTGGATGATCGTCTTGTCGGCGTAGGTCGGGTCGCCGGGCCCGTTGGACATCATGACGCCATCCACCTTCTCCCCCGCGATGTCGTGGTCCCAGGGAAGGCGGAGCACATCGAAGCCGCGGCTGAGCAGGCTGCGGACGATGTTGTGCTTGCTGCCGCAGTCGTACAGCGCGATCCGGCCGCGACCGGCCTGCGCCCCGCGGGCCTTGAAGAGCCGCGGCTCTTTCACGCTCACCAGCGGCATCAGGTTCTCGTGGTTAGGGTCATAGGCAGGAACATCGCGCCCGCTCACCACGATCTTCCCGAGCATCGACCCACGCTCACGCAGCCGCATCGTCAGCGACCGCGTATCGATGCCAGTGATGGCTGCGACCTTCTCATCGCGCAGCCAGCCATCCAGCGATCGGCTGGCGTTCCAGTGCGAGTACCTCGCCGAATAGTCGCAGACGATCAGCCCCCGAGCGTGGATCCGCCAGGACTCCAGGTAACGCTCCATGCCGTCCTCGCTCGAACCGTCGGGCACGCCGTAGTTCCCGATGAGCGGGTACGTACAGACAAGGATCTGCCCGCAGTACGACGGATCGGTGAGCGACTCGGGGTAACCGACCATGCCAGTGGTGAAGACCACC
Source organism: Phycisphaerales bacterium (assembly GCA_044369085.1). Classification (GTDB taxonomy): domain Bacteria; phylum Planctomycetota; class Phycisphaerae; order Phycisphaerales; family UBA1924; genus JAEUIV01. Next base: position 5,307 of record JBIPMO010000042.1, on the reverse strand, counting down.
TCGCCGGCGGTGCTCTCGGGGTGCCCGAACGAGAGCCCCTCGTAGCGTGTGCCGTCTTCGAGAACGACGGCGGCGGGGATCGTGGGGCGCGGTTCATCCAGGTCCGCCGCGCGGCGGATGCGTGCTTCGATCTCCACGGCGACGGGCTCCTTCAGCAGTTGTGCGGTGTTCATCGCCTGACCTCCTGCGCGGGGGTCGTCGCGAGCGCGGCCCCGATGCGGCTGCCCGGCTTGATCGCCGGGATGTTTTTCAAGTGCTCGGGGAGCGCGGTCGCCTCCCACGTCTGGAAGTTGAGCTCGGTCAGTGCGAACAGCGGCGCCGAGGGCTTGAACTGCCCGCGGCTGCGGTCGGCGATCACCGCGAAGCCAGCGACGGCCGCGCCGCAGGCCACGACCATCGGAACCAGTTCGCTCACCGAACCGCCGGTGGTGACGACATCCTCGGCCAGCAGCACGCGCTCCCCGGGCTGGAGCGCGAACCCTCGGCGGAGGTCAAACGCCCCGCCCGGCGGCCTTTCAGCGAAGATGTTGCGAACCCCCAGCGCTCGCGAAAGCTCGTAGCCCCAGAGCACACCGCCGAGCGCGGGGGACAGAACGCTGTCGACTTTCAGGCCCCTCGGCAGCATGCCCACGAGCAGCTTGGCGCACTGCTCGGCCAGATGCGGGCGCTCGAACAGCGTGGCGCACTGACAGTAGCGGTCGCTGTGCAGGCCCGATGACAGAACGAAATGGCCGGACTTGAGCGCCCCCGCTTCTTCGAGGATCTGCCTGACCTGTTCAGACACCGACATGGGCTTGGCTCCCGGATGAGTTCTTCGTGGGCTGCTCGAGCGCGGCGCTCACCGAGTCTCGCCATTTCATGGCCTTGGCGCGGATGATTTCAAACGGATCTCCTGAATCTGACTTGTCCGGCAGCACGCCCCGCGTCACATGGAAGAGAAGGCCCTGGAAGGCGCCAGCGGCACGCCCGAGTCGAGCGGTCGCCTCAAGCTCGCCCCCCTGCGCCCCGATCCCGGGGACCAGGAACGGAATGTCGCCCGCGAGTCCGCGGATCTCCGCGATCTGCTCGGGCTTCGTGGCCCCCACCACGAACCCGCAGTTGCCCCGTGTGTTCCAGGCGGCGACCGACCGTGCGATGCGGCGGTACAGGCCGTCCTGGAGCAGGAAGTCGGCGGCCCCGGGGTTGCTCGTGAGCACGAGGAAGAAGGTCAGGCGGTCGGTGTAGGACAGAAAGGGATCGGCCGAATCACGCCCCATCAGCGGGTTCACGGTGGCGGCATCGGCATTCAGCCCGTCAAAGAGAGCCCGCGCATAGTGCTCGGCGGTCGTCCCGATGTCGCCACGCTTGGCATCGGCGATGACAAAGCACCCCGCGGGGATCGCCGCGCGCACCCGATGAAGCAACGCGGCCCCCTCCGGCCCGAGCGATTCGAAGAAGGCGAGATTGAACTTGAAGGCCGCGGCGAGGTCCGCCGTGGCATCGATGATGCCGCGAAGGAAACGCTCGTAGCCGGCGATGTTCGCCTCAAAGCCCCCGGGCAGGTAGGCGGGCGAAGGCTCGAGCCCGATGGAGAGCGCGCTGGAAGCGCGGGTGGCCGATGAAATCAGTCGGGCAACGGCGACAGGGGCCGATTCAGGCTTGGGAGAAAGCGGCCTGCCGCTGGGCGGAAGGTTGGGCTGTGACGCCGCTTGTTGCATCAAAGCCAGAGCATAGCAGAAGCACAGGGATTTGTCGCGGCCGTGCCGCGGATTTCCTCATGCGCTCTTGTTTCAAGGCGCATGTTCCCGCGAACTGATCCGGAGGATCACGTCACCCCGAAGCAACCGGGTCAGCGCGTCGCGGCGAGCAGCGGGCCCGTGATCAGGCCGCCCGGGAAGCGGCCCGGCTCGGCGAAGGCTTCGCGACCGGATGCCAGCGTGCCCAGCACGCGCCCCTTCATGGTTCGCCCGATCCACGGCGAGTTGCGGCTACGGCTCCGCAGGCAGGATTCATCGAAGACGAAGGGCTCGCCCGGGGCGAGCAACGCGATGTCGGCGGCGCTGCCCACCTCCAGCGTGCCCCACGGGGCATCCATGATCCTCGAAGGAGCGATGGTCATCTTCTCGATCAGGAAGTCCAGGGTCCACTTGCCGGTGGCAACAAACTCGGTGTGCAGCACGGCGAAGGCGGATTCGAACCCCAGGATGCCGAAAGGAGCCTCGGCGAACAGCGTGTCCTTGAGCGCAAACGCGTGGGGCGCGTGGTCGGTGGCGATGCAGTCGATCGTGCCATCCTCCAGAGCGGCGATCAGCACCTGCCGATCATCCTCTGAGCAGAGCGGCGGCTTCATCTTGGAACTCGTGCTGTACGCCCGGCCCTCGGAGTCGCCCGCCACCTCTTCATCGGTGAGGGTCAGGTGATGGGGCGAGACCTCCGCTGAGATCGGAGCCCCCCGCTCCTTCCAGTGGCGGATGGCGGCAACGGAGTCGCGGTTCGAGACGTGGCAGATGTGCAGATGCCCGCCGGTCTCGTACGCAAGGGCGCAGTCGCGAGCGACGATGGTCGCCTCGCTTGATCGCGGGATGCCCTTGAGCCCCAGCCTCAACGAGACGGGCCCCTCGTGCATCACGCCATCGGCCGTGAGCGACATGTCCTCGCAGTGATCGAAGATGGGCACACCCAGCATGTGCGCGTACTGCAGAGCCCGCCGCATCACCATCGCGTTGGCGACCGGGCGGCCATCATCGCTGAACGCCAGCGCCCCGGCGCTCGTCAGCGCCCCCAGTTCCGAGAGCGACTCGCCCGACTGCCCGCGTGTCACGGCCGCGACCGGCGCAACCCGGACGCAGCCGGTCTCTTTGGCCCGGTCGAGCATGTACCGCACCACCACGTGCGAATCGCACACCGGGTTGGTGTTGGGCATGCAGAAAACGGTCGTGAAGCCGCCCGCGGCGGCCGCACGCGTCCCGGATTCGATCGTCTCGCTCGCGTTGCCGCCGGGCTCGCGAAGGTGGCTATGCAGGTCGACAAACCCGGGGCATACGACAAGGCCCGTCGCGTCGATCTGGAGCGAGGCGCGCGAAGCGGGGATGCCCGACTCAACCGCCGCGATGCGCCCGGCCTCGACGAGCACATCGCGCCGTTCGTGGAGCTTGCGCGATGGGTCCACCACCGTGCCCCCGCGGATCAGGATCGCGCCGTCGCGGCTCATACGAGCTTCCTCCGCGCGGCGAGCCCCGCCTGGGCCCGGGCGCGGTCCAGCAGCGTCAGCACCGCCATCCGCACCGCCACGCCGTTGGTCACCTGCCCCAGGATCCGACTCCGCGGGCTGTCCATCACCTCGCGCGTCACCTCGACGCCACGATTCACCGGGCCCGGGTGCATGATCAGAGCGGTCGGTTTGGTTTTGGCCAGCCGCGCCGCATCCATGCCGAAGAGCGACCGGTACTCCGCGAGCGAGGGCAGATAGTTGCTTGTCTGCCGCTCGACTTGGACCCGCAGCAGGTAGATGACATCAGCATCCGCGGCCGCGTCATCGAAGTTGTGGCACACCCGCACCCCCAGCGATGCGAACTCGGCGGGGACGAGCGTGCTCGGGCCGGCCAGGGTCACCTTCGCCCCCAGCTTCGTGAGCGCGTACAGCGCCGACCTCGCAACCCGGCTGTGCAGCGCATCGCCGATGATCGAGACCTTCGCCCCATCGATGTACCCCAGCGCCTCGCGGATGGTCAGAGCATCCAGCAGTGCCTGCGTCGGATGCTCGTGCGAACCGTCCCCGGCGTTGATCAGCGAGGCCGACACGTGACGCATCAGGAACTCGCAGGCCCCGGACGCGCCGTGGCGCATGACGATGAACTCGGCCCCCAGTGCCTCGATCGTCTCCGCCGTATCGACGAGCGTCTCGCCCTTGGCGATGCTGCTGGTCGCCACATCAAAGTTCACCACATCGGCCCCGAGCCGCTTGGCCGCCAGCTCGAAGCTCGTCCGCGTCCGCGTGGAGTTCTCAAAGAAAAGATTGACGAGCGTCCGGCCGCGGAGCGTGGTGTGACGCTCATCAGGCCGGGAAACCAGGCCCTCTTTGTACTCCGCAGCAAGAACCAGCACGGCCTCGAGTTCCTGACGGGTCAGGTCCTCAACGCCCAGCATGTGCGTGTGGAAAAACCCCTCGTGCGGGGCGTCGATCGCCCGTACGGAGAGTGGCTTTGCGGGTGGAGCGCTGGTCATCGCGACTCTCCAATCATGGCGTGCCAACGCGGGTTTTTCTAGTCGCCGACATGTTTTCCACGAACATGGACGACAAACCTCGATGCCAATCCACGTACCGATCGACCGATCGGCAGCATTCGGTCGATGTACGGCTTACCATCCCGGTCCTGCCCGCCAAAGACCATGACCACCAATCCCGAACAACCAGCCCCCCCTTCGCACAAGCATCCCGACGATCTCACCGCCGCGGACTATCCATCGCTCTTTGACTCCAAGATCCACCTCGGCCCGCCTTGGGGGAAAGAGGGGGCCCAGACCGATGAGATCCGCTTCCTCGAAGGGCCCCAGGGGCGGTCCTTCGAGCTCGGGCGCGTCTTCCGCATCGCCGCGGAGTTCATCCGCGGGTTCCGAGCCCTGCACTTCGTCGGGCCCTGCGTCACCGTCTTCGGCTCGGCGCGATTCAAGGAGTCCCACCCCTTCTACTCCCTGGCCCGCGAGACAGGCGCCTACCTTGCCGAGGCCGGCTTCACCGTGATGACGGGCGGCGGGCCGGGGGTTATGGAAGCGGCCAACCGCGGCGCGAAGGACGTCGGGGGCAGGTCGATCGGCTGCAACATCGAGCTGCCCCACGAGCAGCGCGAGAATCCCTACCTCGATCGCTTCGTCACCTTCCGCTACTTCTTCGTCCGCAAGGTGATGCTCGTCAAATACTCGTACGCGTTCGTCGCCCTGCCGGGCGGCTACGGCACGCTGGACGAGCTCTTCGAGTGCCTCACCCTCGTGCAGACGCGGAAGATCAGCGAGTTCCCCGTCGTCCTCATCGGACGCGAGTTCTGGCAGCCGCTGCTCGACTACCTGCGCAGCACCTTCGTCCGCGCGGGAACGATCGGGCCCGAAGACCCGGACCTCATCTTCCTGACCGATTCGCCCAAGGAAGCCGTCGAGCACGTCCACAAGATCGTGACCGGCCGGTTCGGATTGAAGTACGGCCCGCGCGTCAAACGCTCGTGGATGCTCGGCGAAAGCGGGATCAACGGTGATGCGAGGCCGGGTTGACGCGAGCCCAGCCTGATCAGGCCCGGACCTGCTCGGCCGCCCGCGCGGGCTTGACCTTCGGCTCGA
>JBIPMO010000248.1:0-4769 GCA_044369085.1 Phycisphaerales bacterium | reverse complement strand
TTCCTGATCTCGCTGCCCCTGCTGATCGCCGCTTGGATGGTGAACGGGGCGGTGTCGCCGAGCCCGGTGCCGCGGTGGCTGATCAACCTCGGGCTGGTCGCGGCGACGGTGAACATGGCGATGTCATGGACCGACTCGATCGCGGACACGGTGGGGGTGCTGTGCCGGTACCTGGTGTGGCTGCAGCTCATCAAGATGTTCGAGCCGCGGACGCCTCGCGATCAGGCGCAGGTGCTGGTGCTGAGCGCGATGCTGCTGGTGGGGTCGTGCCTGACATCGGTCACGCCGGAGCTTGGGACGGTGCTGCTGGCGTACCTGCCGATGCTGCTGGTGACGACGATGCTGTACCAGGTGTGGGCCGAGCATTACGCGGCGATGTCGGCCGAGCTGCGGGCGGTTGCGGCCCCGGTCGCGGCGCGAGATCTTCGTTCGCGGCTCGCCGATGATCTGTCGCGATTTCTCGGTCGCGGGGCGCGGGCGGCGCGGATTCAGGCCCAGCCGCCGCTTGCGCGCGGGGCCCGGCGCGACTTCAGGAATGTGTGCCTGATCGCCGCTGTCGGGATCGTGGCGATCGCGGCGCTCGTCTATGTCGTGCTTCCTCGCGGGATCGGCGCGGCGATGATCTCTCCGTGGCAGACCCCGATGCGGCTTCAGCCGGTGGTGGGATTCCGCAACCACGTGCAGCTCGGCGCTTCGGGGGTGCTCAGCGAGTCGCGGCGCCCGGTGGCGACCCTGGCGATCGAGAACTCGGACCCGCGGGCGCTGACCGGCAAGCCGGTTCTGCTGCGCGGGGCGGTGCTGGACGAGTACGACCCCGAGAAGCGCACGTGGCGGCGGAGCCGTCAGGTGGCTCGCGGTGATGTCAGCTTTGTCTACGAGCGACCGTCGTCGCTGCCGCGGAACTTCCCGAGCCCGTACATCGTTCAGAAGCTGACGATCTTTGAGGGCGGGGCCGACGACATTTTCACGCTGTGGCAGCCGATCCGGATCGACTTTGATCATGATTCGGTGAGGGGTGTCCGCTACACGTGGAACCGCTACGACGGGGCTCTGAGCGTTCCCAGCGCGGCGAGGGGGCTGAGCGTGACGATCACGTCCGCGCCGCGGGCGCTGGCGCCTGCCGGGCCGTTCCGGCCGGTGGTCGGGGTGCCGTGGGAGACCGGGGTCGAGCGCTGGCCTGGCCCGCGCGCCCCGGTGCCCGACATCATCAGCCGAGGGCCGATCCGGTCGCACGCCGAGCGCGTGCTCGCGGAGTCTCGCATCAACGTTGAGGCGAGCGACCCGTCGTACAACCGGATCGTGGCGAGCTTGATCGCGCGGTGGCTGGGGCGCGAGTGCTCATACACGCGCGAGATGGTCGCGCCCGCGGAGGGGCAGGACCCGATCGAGATGTTCCTGTTCGACCCCGTCAAGGGCCGGCGCGGGCACTGCGAGTACTTCGCGTCGGCACTGGCGGCGATGTGTTTGTCGCTCGACGTGCCCGCCCGGGTGATCACGGGGTATGTAGCAAGCGAGTTCGACACCGCGATGGGTTCGTACATCATCCGTGAGAGCCACGCGCACGCGTGGGTCGAGGTCGAGGTGCGGCCGGGGCTCTGGGAGGCGTTTGATCCTTCGCCGAGCGGGGAGGCGCAGTGGGCCGAGGCCTCGCCGAACGCTCTTGCCGCGGCGGTGCGGAGCGTGCTGGACAAGTTCGAGCTGGTGTGGGTGCGGTCGATCGTCGGCTTTGATTCGCGGCAGCAGGCCGGGGCGATCCGGTCGGTGTCGACGCTCAGCCCGGTCGCGGCCTTCAAGCGGCTGCTCGAGGGGACGCGGCGGTTGAACGAGTGGCTCGGGGGTGTGCTTCGGCAGGAGGCTCAGGCGGCCGAGCCCAGCGAGCGTCGCGTGGTCATCCGGTTCATCGCGTACGTGTTCGTGGGGGGCGGGATCGCGGTGCTTCTCGCGTATCTGCTGGTGACGCGGCTGATCGCGGCGATCGCGCGGCGTGCCAAGCGTGACGCGGGCCCGCCGCGCTTTGAGCATGACCCCAGGTCCGCGGAGCTGACCGCGCTGTACGAGTCGCTGCTGCGGCGGCTCGATCGCGCCGGGGCGCCCAAGCCTCCGTGGCTGCCGATCGGGGCGCACGTCCGGACGCTCGGGGAGTCCCGGCCCGCGCTGGCTGCTGCGGCGGAGCGGATCGTGTCGCTCTACTACAAATGTCGCTTCGCCGGGGCGCCGGTGACCAAGCCATTGCTGGTCGAAGCGCGGCGCGCGCTGCGCGAGGCGCGGCGTGCGGGTCGCGACGGGTGATTCGCGATAGAGATCTCAGGGGGGCCGGGTCGCGACGGCCGGTCCTGTTGTTGCTAGCCTGCCCGCATGGCCCTCCCACCGCACGAGTGGTTCCCGCTCGAGGCTGCCCGGCATGCGGCGCAGGTCGCGGCATTGTTGCGGTCGATCCCGGCGGGCGGGCTGGTGCTCGACCTGGGCTGCGGGGACGGCCGCGTTGCCCGGCCGCTCGCGGAGTCCGGGAGGATCGTGGTGGCGGTCGATTCTGACGCCGGGGCGGTGGAGCGCTGCGCGCGCGCCGAGCCACGGATTCGGGGACGCGTCTGCGACTTTCTGCGTGACGAGATCGTCCTTGAGGCGGATCGCGGCTTCGATGCGATCCTTTGCCTGGGCCACACCCTCATGCTGGTCCACGATGTGCGCGCGGCGGGGTCGCTGCTTCGGCGCGTTGCCGCGCTGGCCGCTGCGGGCGCGACGCTGTTCGTCGATGACTTCACACCGCTGTGGTCGGACGTTGCCGAGGGCAACTGGCAGACGGGGGTCTCCGAGGACGGGTCGATGCAGATGATCTGGGCACCGGGAGACAACGTGCTGGCGCTGCGACACGGCCCGGAGGTTGACGATTCGGATTGGTCGGTCCGAGAACGCGACCGGCTGCATCGGCTGTGGTCTTTGGGCGAGTTGAGGCTGCTCGCGGCGCAGAGCGGATGGGGCGAACCTCAGGTCCGCTCCGCGGACGCGCTCACCGCTTTCACCCGCGCATCCTGACGGGCGCGGGGGCGTATCGGGAGCGATCCTCAAGCGCAATGGTTGCCGGTCCGATGCGCGGGAGGCCGGGATGCCGCGCCGTGACGCGCCCCCCCGGATCATTCTCAGGAGGCATAAACGTGCCCGCAACGCGCTCCCGGACCGAGAACTGGCGTCAGACGCTCCAAGGCGTGTACGAGCGCGGCGGCGCGCTCGAGATCGCGCTGCCCCACCACGCGGAGGATGCCGCTCAGGGGGTCCAGGATCAGTCGGCGGCCAATCTCATCTGGCGGGTGAAGATCCTGGGGATGACCGAGACGGAGATCATCGTCGAGCAGCCGACCGCTCTGGGCCACGCGATCCCGATCGCCGCGGGGATGGACCTCGTCGGGATCCTCGCGATCGGTCAGAATCGCTGGATGTTTCGGACGGCGAATCTGGGTGCGTCATCGGTGCCCGCCGGGATGGGAAGGACGATTCCCGCCTATCGACTCCGCATGCCCGACCAGGTCGAACGCGTGCAGCGCCGCAACTTCTACCGCATCTCGACGCTCGGGCTGACGCTGCCGCGTGTCGAGTGCTACCCCCTGATGAACCCCGACACCGCTCCGGTGGCCGAGGCGGCCAACCGGTGCGAGATCCTTGACCTGCTCGACGCCCCGCTGATCGGCTGCCCGATCGAGCCGGCGCGGCAGCCGGTGATGCCCGAAGTGGGTCCGATGTTCCACTCGATGCTCGTCAACATCGGCGGCGGTGGCGTCGGTCTGCTGATCGACCCCGATGATCGCCCGTCGCTTGACGCGGGGGACCTGCTGTGGCTCCGCGTGTCGCTGATGCCGCACATCCCGGTGCCTCTGGCGGTGACGGCCCGAGTGAAGCACACGCACATCGATTCGTCGCAGCGGACGTACGCGGGGCTGGCGTTCGAGTTTGGCTGGCACCCCGAGCACAGCAAGTTCGTGATCGACCAGTTGTGCCGCTACGTGGCGCAACTGCAGCGCGAGCAAATGAGCCGGCCCTCGGCGTGAGCCGGTCTTGGTGTGATTCGGGCGAATCTGCGGGTGCCGAGCCGCGTTCTCGACCGCCGGGGGCTCGTCCGCTACACTCCTCCCCCCAGTTCTCTTCTGGAGAGGTGTCCGAGAGGCTGAAGGAACGCGACTGGAAATCGCGTAAACGGGTAACCGTTTCGGGAGTTCGAATCTCCCCCTCTCCGCTTAACCCGTACATCGTCCTAACGATGGTGTCCGGATTACCCGTAAGTGCCGCTTATTGCGGTATTTATGCGCGTATTGAGGGGTGGTCCAGAGCCTGGAATCGTCTGCATGGCGCGTGATGTCGCCAAATTTCGAGCATGGATCTGGAATCACGATTTCGGGAGTGCGGATTTCTCCACGCATGCGGTGCGGGCCGGAGATGGCTCTGCGTAGCGGGCTAGCTTTCTGGTCAGTGTGTCCAACAGACTGTCGGGCGCTCAGCTTGGAAGCCGGAGCGCCGCGGCCTGCCTGGACCAGTCAAGGTGCCTCGCGGCGTGCAGCAGGTCTCGGAGCGTGAGGCGCTCTCGATGATCGCCCTTCAGCACCGCGCGGATGGGCGTGACGGCGCTTTTCATCGAACCGGGCTCGGCGCGAGAGCAGGGGTACGTCGAGGGCTTCAACGGCACGCTGAGGGATGCGCTGCTCAACGGCGAGATGTTCTGCTCACTGGGGGTAGCGCGCGCTAATCGAGCGATGACGGGAGGAGTACAACCGCGTCCGGCC
>JBIPMO010000247.1:0-4780 GCA_044369085.1 Phycisphaerales bacterium | reverse complement strand
CCGTGCGGGCACGGATCAGGGCTGGAACTCATCCAGCGCATTCCGCGATGCGTTCAAGCAGCAGTTCGGCGCCCCGCCCGGCCGGGCACGCAAGGGAGACGCGACGATGATGATCGCCGAATGGTTCGAAACCCCGCTGAAGCCGATGGTCGCCATCGCGAGCCCGCACGGCCTGGTCCTGCTGGAGTTCACCGATCGCCGCGGGCTGGAAGCCGAGCTCGAACTTGTGCGACGGGTGCACAGCGCGGCGGTGACCCCCGGCAGTAACGAGCACACCGCCCGTGCAAGGCGCGAACTGTCCGAGTACTTCGCGGGCAAGCGAACATCGTTCGGCGTGACCCTCGACCTCCGCGGCAGCGAGTTTCAGCGAGCGGTCTGGGAGCGTCTGCGGAGGATCCCGCATGGGTCGGTCGCTTCCTACGGCGAGATGGCTCGCGATCTCGGCAAGCCCGGGGCCGCCCGAGCGATCGGACGGGCCAACGGTGAGAACCGCATCGCGATCATCATCCCCTGCCACCGCGTGATCCAGAGCGATGGGTCGCTCTGCGGCTACGGCGGCGGTGTGTGGCGCAAGCGATGGCTCCTCGAGCACGAAGGGGTGCGGGTCAAAGCCGAGGCGAGCTCGAAGCACGCGGGCATGAGGCAGCTTGAGCTGGTCGGCTCGCAGTCAGTCGCGTGAGCGGGAACTGCCGCGAACTACCGAGCGAGCGATGCACAGCGCATCATGCGAGCCAGCACCGAGGCCCGCCCCAGGCACCCCAGCGTCTCCCCGAACCCCGGGCTGACGGTCGTGCCCGTGAGCGCGACCCGCAGCGGGGGGGCGATCTCGCCGATCGGTCGACCGAGTTCGCTAGCCACCTGCTCGATCACTCCATTGAGCGTCGTGGGCTCCCAGGCTTGCTCGGGCAGGGCTTCGAGAGAAGCGCGGATCCTGGCGAGCACCTCGGTGCCGAGCGGGCCGCCACCATCCTTGCCGATCGGGGCGAGCAGCGCCTTCTTCACCGCCGCATCGTCGTACATGATCGCATCATCGGCCGTGAGCGCGAATAGCGCCGGGCGCAGAGCATCGCGCAGCGTCTTGCAACGCGGCTTGACCGCCCGAGCGAGCCACGTCGCTCGCTGGTCACCCATCTCGGATAGGCGCACGGCTGCTGCGGGAGCAAAGCGCTCGCACCAGCCGCGCCACGCGGTGAGGAAATCCACATCCGTCATGGCACCCAGAGCATCGGCATTGAAAGCGACCAGCTTCTTGCGGTCAAAGCGGCTGTTGCTCTTGCCGATGGCGGGCAGGTCGAACTTCTGCGAAAGGAACGCCACATCAAAGCGTTCGACATCCGTGCCATCGCTGTTCTTCATCCCGGGGTTCCAGCCCAGGAGCGCGATGAAGTTGTTGATGGCAGCGGGCAGGTAGCCCGCCTTGCGGAAGTCCTCAACCGAGACTTCGGGCAGCGTCAAGGCCATCTGTTCGGCGAGGGCTTCGAGCTGGCCCGTCTCCAGTTGCCGCTTGGTGTCGGCGATCCAGCCCTCGAACGTCGCCGCATCGATCGCGGCGATGGGGGATTCCTTGATTCCCTTCTGCTTCACCGCCGCCCGAGCGGTCTGATCGCGCTCGCGCTTGCTCATCTTGGCCCCCTGATCGTTGAAGATCAGCGGCATGTGCGCGTAGGTCGGCACCCGATACCCCAGCACCTTCTGCAGCATGACGTGCTTGGGGGTGTTCATCAGGTGCTCCTGCCCGCGGAGCACGTGGGTGACACCCATCAGTTCATCATCCACCACCACGCCGAAGTGGTAGGTGGGGAAGCCATCGGCCTTGCGGAGCACAAAGTCATCGACCTCGCCCGCCGCGAAGGAAACTTCGCCGAGCACCTCATCCACCACGCGGATCGCTTCCTCGGGCGGGCGCAGCCGCACCACATGCGACTCGCCCGCGGCCATGCGGCGCCGCTGCTCGCCGGGCGGCAGGATCTCGCTCGCATCCGGCCGGTATCGGAACGTCTGCTTGGCCGCGGTGGCGGCCTTGCGCATCGCATCAAGCCTGTCCGCGGGCGAGAAGTCGGCGTAGGCGGTGCCCTTGTCGATCATCTCATCGATGATGCGGTTGTAGATCGAAAGTCGCTGCGACTGAAAGAACGGCCCGACCGAGCGCGGGTCGCCACCGATGCCGCCCGCCTGCCTTGAACGAGCCGCGAGCGCCAGCGACCGGCCCTGCTCGCCACTGATCCCCGATCCCTGGTCCCCGGTCCCTTCCCCGAGCACCGGCCCCTCATCCCAATGAATCCCGAGCCACGCCAGGTCCTCAAGAATGCCCCGAGCCGATGCCTCCGATGACCGGGCCTGATCGGTGTCCTCGATCCGGATCAGAAAGCTCCCACCATGCCGCCGGGCGTAGGCCCAGCAGAACAATGCCGTCCGGGCCCCGCCGATGTGCAGGTGGCCGGTGGGGGAGGGAGCAAACCGCGTGACGACGGGGGTGGGCATGTGGCGAGGATACACTTGAAAGGCCGCGAGACGCCCGCGGCTCACGGGAGGCAACCATGCGGATTCGCCGGGTGCTTGAGCGAACGGTGCGCTGGGGAGTGACAGCGGGGTTCCTCGCCTCGGTCGCCGCGATGGTCTTCAGCATTTGGTGGTGTTGTTGTCTGAGCTGGTCAAACTTCGCATCGACACCCTTTAGATCAGTCGTGCTCAACAATGGGAACGGAATGTACCAACAAGGCGGTGTGATACTCGTCAACGGCACACCGTTTTCCATCTTCAGTTGTCACGTGAGAGAAGGGCGGCTTGTTCTCGAGTATGCACTCAGAGACGGCGATTCTCTGATTGACGGGTACACTCTTTTCTCCTCCGTTTACGGGCGAATGGGTGCGTGGAAGTGGGTGGACTGGCCGTGGGTCGACAACGAGATGATTCCTGCACCCATCGGAGGGCGGACGTTCCAGTTGCCCCTCTGGGTCATCTCGCTCACCTTCCTGTGCCCGTCACTCGTCATGTGGAAACGAAAGCTCGGGCCGAAGCGAAGCCATTGCCGCTGCGGCTACAGCCTGATCGGCCTGACAGCGCCGAAGTGCCCCGAGTGCGGGCGAGCCTTGCTCAACGAGCCGCGAGCGTGAGCGAGCGGTTCTCTGCCTCGAACGAGCCCCGAGCGCAAGCGAGGGGTCTGAAGGATCTCGATCCGGATCGGCGATACAAACGAGACCGGCCGGTCGCTGGCGCTCGCGGCTCGTTCAAGGCATCTGTTCACCGCCGCCGGCGGAGCCCGGCCAGCCCGGCGAGGCCGATCAGTGTGAACGCGCCGGGCGTCGGGACGGCCACGCGGATGAAGGCGTTGCCGGCCACAGCGCCGCTCCCGCTCTGCCAATCCACGGTGGTGTAGAAGTAGCCATCATCGGCCAGAAAGCCGCCGAGCTGGTCGGGCGATGCGGTCGAGAACGATGAGTTGAAGATGAACGCATCATCCAGCGTGCCGTTGCCATCCAGGTCGATCTGATCGCCCATGCGCAGGAACTCGATCCCGTTGTAGGTCCACACGAAGTTGCGGGTGGTGTCGAGGTAGTTGGTGAACCCGCCGAGCACGATGTTGCCCGCCGTGTCGCCGGTGACCATGGCGAAGGTGGAATCCGAGGTCGCGGTCCAGGGCAGCTCGGACCACTGCTCGCCGGGCACCGTGCCGCCGACCAGGTCGCCGCTCTTGGCGATGAGGTTGCCGTTCTTGATCGCGCCGCCCGTCCCATCGGTGAAGCGGACACGCGTCAGCCAGTCGCCGTTGTCCTGGAGGATGTTCTGCTCGCCCAGGATGTCGGCGACGATCTTGCCGCCGAAGTTGTTGCCCTCGGCGAGCACGATGGCATCATCCTTCACAAGGATGGTGCTGCCCGAAGCGTTGCCGATCGTCCCGATGACCACGTACGACGAGCCGTCGGAGGTGGTCTGGAAGGCGTTGCGGCCGCCGAAGCCGAGCGTGCTGAAGGCCTGGCCCGAAACGAAATCGCCGTTGCGCAGCGCGACCGTGCCTCCATCCTCGGTGTAGTACGACACATCGTTGGTGCTGGCCGTGGTCCCGTAGCCGAAGGACTTCTTGCCGTTGTTGAGGATCCCGGGCCCGTAGTTGGAGGTGCCCAGCGTGTTGCCCGTGCCGATGACCTGGCCCTCGCGGAAGGGGAGGCTCAGGGACGAGCCGTTGAAGTTGCCGGCGTAAACCACCTCATCATCGTTGGTGGCGCCGCCCACGAGGTTGCCGATGCCGACCCAGTCGCCGTTCTCGTTGATGTCAACGTAGCGGTCGGCGGTCTCGAAGGTGCGGCCCGGTTCGAACGCGGTGGTCCCCTCCAGCGCGACGAGGTTGTAGGAGGTGCCCGAGCCGGTGATGAACATCGCATCCGCGGTGTTCGCGCCGGTGTTGCGAGCGAGCATGATCCACTTGGACCCGGTGCCCGACTTGGCCGGGCGGTCAAAGCTCAGGAACCTGATGGTCCCCGCGCCATCGGCGAAGGAGTTGCTCCCGGTGCCCGAGGATTGCAGGATCGCCGTCGGAACCGCCGCGAACGCGGACCCCGCGAGCATGGCGACCAAGCCGACAACACCGGTAAGTGCAACGTGACAGCGCATGACGTGACCTCCCTCGTGAACCCCCGGGGCACCGCCGCCAGACAGCGTGCGGCTGCAAACCGGGACAAACCTTCACATATCAGGCTCTGAGAACAGCCCGGCGTCAAATGGAATCGACCATTCGACCCCGACTTTCGGAGTGATTCATCGTTCCTTCACATGGGCGGGTTGG